>JABDLW010000006.1 GCA_013001805.1 Saprospiraceae bacterium
TGGAACAACGACCGCTACTGTACTGGCACAAGGTATGATTACGGCAGGTATGAAGAATGTAACCGCAGGTGCTAATCCCATGGATTTGAAACGCGGCATTGATAAGGCAGTAAAAGCTGTCATCCAACATCTCGCAGGACAGTCTGAGGTAATTGGTGATGATTTTGAAAAGATCAAACAAGTAGGATCTGTTTCTTCCAACAATGATGAAGAAATTGGTAGCCTGATTGCTGATGCCATGAAAAGGGTATCAAAAGATGGTGTGATCACAGTTGAAGAAGCAAAAGGCACCGATACGTACGTAGATGAAGTATTAGGTATGCAATTTGACCGCGGATATCTTTCTCCCTATTTTATTACTGATGCAGAAAGCATGACCAGTGATTACGAGAATGCGTTGATTCTGATTCATGATAAGAAGATATCAAATATGCAGGATATCGTTCCCATACTGGAAAAAGCGGTAGGATCAGGTAAACCATTGTTGATCATTGCTGAGGACATTGAAAGCCAAGCACTTGGTGTGTTGGTGGTTAACCGTTTGCGGGCGCAGTTGAAAGTTGTTGCAGTAAAAGCTCCTGGTTTTGGTGATCGACGCAAGGCCATGCTGGAAGATATTGCCGTATTAACTGGTGGTACCGTGATTTCAGAAGAAAAAGGCTACAAACTAGAAAATGTAGAACTGGAGCATTTGGGTACAGCGGAAAAACTCACTGTGGACAAAGACAACACGACGATTGTAAACGGCGGTGGTGATGGTGAGCAAATAAAAGCCCGAATCAATCAGATCAAACAGCAAATAGAGACTACTACATCTGACTACGACCGTGAAAAACTTCAAGAGAGACTAGCCAAACTAGCCGGTGGAGTTGCTGTCCTTTATGTAGGTGCCGCAACCGAAGTTGAAATGAAGGAGAAGAAAGATCGAGTGGATGATGCTCTTCATGCAACCCGTGCAGCCGTAGAAGAAGGCATTGTTGCTGGTGGTGGAGTTGCATTAATCCGGGCTTTAGATTCCTTAAATGGATTGAAGGGAGCTAATGAAGATGAAACTATTGGGATCAATATCGTCAAGAAAGCGCTCGAAGAGCCTGTCCGAGTGATTGCCAATAATGCCGGAAGTGAAGGATCTGTTGTATTACAAAAAGTGATTGCAGGAAAAGGAGCATATGGCTTCAATGCTCGTACCGGTGAATATGAGGACTTGAAAAAAGCGGGTGTCATCGATCCTACTAAAGTTACCAGAATCGCATTGGAAAATGCAGGATCTATTGCCGGCATGATCTTAACCACTGCTTGTGTCATCAATGACAAGAAAGAACCAGAATCTGCCGGTGGTGGTGGAGGCGGACACATGCATCCCGGTGGAGGCATGGGAGGAATGATGTAAAAAAGTCGTAATAAATGACTCTTTAAAGCCGCCTGGAATCCAGGCGGCTTTTTTATTTTACAATACTTCGTGAGCTAAACGTAATGATCTAATCCAGTTTTGCCAAGCATTGAAAATGAGATTTCGAATTAAATCAAAGTATGGATAAATTGGAAAGATTGAAAAAACTAAAACCCATCATAATCAATGCCACAAAACGCAAGAGCAGGGACAGACCAAAGACCTTTGGAAAAGGTCTCCTTCCAGCCTTACGGCTCGCAGTCGAGTGTTCTTGAGCGATCCGGTTGCAATGCAAACGGGCTAGGTGCATTGCACCTCAGAAGCGAGAAGAACTGCGTTCAGCGGATGGGGAGCCAAGAACTGCAGTCTGGCAGTTTTGTCAAACTGGCGCCTGTCCCGATCGGAGCATCGGAGCTGCCAAAAGTTTGCCCGATGGAGGCGGAAGAAGAATTATAAATGAGAATCTCATGTCTTCTCCTCTACTAAGTACACGAACTATTATTTTATCTAAATGGAAAAATTGCCAAGTGAGAAAAACTAACCATGCTTTTTACAATACTTCGCGGAGCTTAAGTAGAATTTTCAAATCCAGTTTTGTAACCAGGAAATGATAATTGGAATTAAATCAAGCATGAATAAAATGGAAAGAGAAACAACGGAACCATTGGTAATGAGTGCCACAGAATGAGGAAGCAGTGTCAGGCCAAACACCTTTGGAATAGTAATTTAGCAGACCACAAAAAAAAGTATACCACAACTGCTCTCAAATCATCATCATGATGATCTCCAAGGAAGCTAAAAAATTACGCCTAAAATGGGGAGCCCCTATGCTTCTTTCAACATAGGGGCTCTCTATAATCAAATGGTTTTCCTACGGATTGATAAAAATGCAACAACGATTGCACCTTTAAAAAGCACGAGAGCATCCAATGCTCCATTTATGCTTAAGTAGTTAAGTCACTGCAAGGTTTTAAAGACTCATTGCAGTGATCAGAAGGATCTTACGAGAATAATTCTTAAGTCTTTAAGACCACAAAGTTCCCACTTACAAAATTATGTACATTAATTCTACGGATGTAGGTTTCAAATTCCATGAGTGGTCTCCTCACCTCTACTACAGCATCAAAGTTAATTGAAATCTGAGAGAAAAATCAGAGCACGGATGAAATAAACAAATATTTGTTTTAAATAGGAGTATTATCCTGACTTAATTCTATTTATACCGAATAGTTATTTATATACAAAGAAAATCATTATTTGTAGCAGTGTATTTACAAAGTCGTCAGTCCAATGATTTACGTAACATACAAATACATGTTTGATCCTTTCGTGGATCTAACTTAGTAAATGTTTTTTCTACCATGAGCGAAAATTGAGTAAGAAGTGGTAAAACCAAACTCCTCTGACAACACCGGACGAAAGGTTGACGTATCACGGCAGTTTGCAGAATAAAATAATAGATGGCAACTTTAATACCAGACAACCACGGAAACAAGACAGATCTGGTCAAAGAAATATTACGGAAATGCCTGATTCATGTGAGAGGTCTTTAATTCAAAAAGCGTTGCTCGGTTTCGCTTCGATTATGGAGCAATGGTCAGCATCCCAGTTTTACCTGACAAAAAATGAGCTCAGACTAATATCAGATACCTCGGAAATGCTGTAGTTGCAGTTGATCAAAGTCTTTATGGATAAAGAAACGAGATTGGGACCCTACGCATCCTGAAATTGTCGTTTGATTTCGATCTAAAGGTGACCAGCTTCCTTTGACAATTTCAGCTTCAAGGACCTGTCGAATTTAGATATGAAAATTATCTGCGCCTAATTTGCCAATGTCGTAATTTAGGGACAAATCTTTACGCAAAATGAACAAATTATTCATCCTTCTACCAGCGATGTGTTTACCATTGATTACCTGCCAACAATCTCGTAATGAAATTTTACTGGCCACAATTACCCCGCGTGAAATGTGCGGCACTGTACAATTTTCGGACGGGTGTGGAGAGCAGATGGATTCTTCGATTGCTTATGGCATCGCTCTGATCCATCATATGACGTTTGAAGAAGCGGAGCCCATTTTTGATAAGATTAGGTCTGAAGATCCCGATTGCTTCTGGGGTCATTGGGGGAAAGCAATGAGTTTTATACATCCACTTTGGCCGGATCAACCTTCGGCAGAGCAGTTAGAACAGGGATTTCGTTTGTCGCAAAGGGCACTAAATCTGGCTAAAAATGAAAGGGAAAAAGCATTCGGCAAAGCTATTGCCGCATATTACACAGATGGTGCAACTAAAACGGAAAAGGCCAGACTAGCCAGCATGGAAATGATCTTCAAGGAAGCCTATGAAAACAGACCTGGTGACACAGAGATTGCGGCCTTTTATGCTGTCATTATGCTAAGCACCATTCCAGCTGAAGATAAGACGTACGAAAAGCAAGGAAAAGCGAGCGACATAGCTGAGTCTATCATCAAAATAATTCCGGATCACCCCGGTGCATTTCATTATGCGATTCATGCTAACGATTTTCCGCCATTAGCCGAAAAAGCGATACTGGTAGCCCGGAACTATGGCAAAATTGCACCAGAAATTCCTCATGCCTTACACATGCCTTCACATATCTTCACCAGGAGAGGTCTATGGGAAGAATCGATCGAGTGGAATAAACGATCTTCAGCAGCATCGATAAAGCGTCTTCCTAACGGTGAGGGATCCTCTCATAATCTCCACGCTTCAGATTATATGGTCTATGGCTTACTTCAAATCGGAAAAGATCTTGAAGCTGAAGGAATTTATGATAAGATCACTGCATCAACTACCCCCTTTCAGGATATTGCTGCATGTGCTTAT
>JABDLW010000038.1 GCA_013001805.1 Saprospiraceae bacterium
GGCAGGGGACGGAGAGTTACCCCTTATTGTTCGGCATTCGAATTCAATCTTAAACGAAGTCCGATTCATCCCAGTTACGCCGAACGGGCTTGTAGTCCGGTAGTTCGAGTCGATCTTCATCTTTCGAGGTCTCCTCGGGTAATTCGGAGCTTACATCTTCCGGGAAAGAGGTGACATAGGGGTCTTCCAGCTTTTGCATCTCTTCTTCAATTTTTCGTTCCTCCCAACTTCTTCCCGAGCCTGGAAATCCAAATACTTCGAGCGCTTCGCTGGCAATTCCAATGCCCCAGCCGGCCACCACCACGAAAGTAATCCATGGAGGCATTCTCAAGAAAAAGAAAAGAATCATGAGGAAGATGCTGGTAAACATGAATGAAGACAAGTGTTTATAAAACTTCTTCATCTTACGGACTTTCTCCGATGCTATTTTATACTTCTCTTCTTCCGTCAGCATAATTTCGGTCTCTTTAGATAATGTAAGACATTCATAAATATACAACGATGAATTGGCTACTATTTGTTCAATCAATCACATCATTTCTGGACGAATCCACCAATTTATAGGGTGTGCTCATAACATAGGCCAACCAGCTGGTCAGGGCACCACCAAAACCCCCGATGAATCCGGTGGCCAGTAAGAGTAGGGGAGAGCTTACATTGACCAGACCACTTATCATTTCTGCAAGCACCCCGGTGTTCCTCAAATTAAGTATGACGGCCGCGCTAAACCAAACGATAAAGATCACCAGAAAACCAAGTAGCAGGGATCTGAGAAGGTCAAGTTTTAGCCACGGAATAAAGATCAAGGGAGTAAGAAACGATAAAAACCAATGGACGTAAATAGCTACAAGGTAGGTAAGCACTAACCAAAAAAGGACGATGAGTAATTTCTTCATGATTTTATCGTGATGGTCATGGATGTAAAGTCCTTCAGCGCATCGGGACTAGCCGCAAAATGCAGTTCATAGTATTCTCCCCGGGCCCAGTCAGAAATCATGTTTTGATAATAAGGGCTTCCTGGGTTTCCCGACTGTCCGCCTGGATAAATTCCCCATGCCTTTATTGGGTCAGATAGCTGTACAATCATGCGCCATGACGGACCATGAGTGCCCTTTATCGAATTTAAAGCATTGGCAGTGCCACCCACGTCAATACCGGCAATTGAAAAAGCCGGGATGCGACTTAAGTGGTTAATATTAACACTTCGGAATGTCTTCCAGTCAAGGTTAGGTGTGTCCTGAGTCAGGCTATCATATATATGCATGCTCTTGTCTAAACTCAATAAAGCCAGATCTTTGGCTGTCTCCACCTTAGATGTCCCGGTAAGATCAAAGTAGGGATGGTCAGGTGTTTTCTCTAACATCTCAATGGTACGCCAAAGTTCGGGATAGAGCATTTCAGCATCTGCGGTGCTTTCGCCCGCACTGATCTCGTCCCAAATTAAATCATTGAAAGCATTTTCCCACAAGGAGAACTTCACAGGCGCAATAGCATCTCCCTCAAATTCATGATTCCACATTTTCAGATCTGTCAACCATGATGAGTCCATCGTGTCTACTACCAAATCAAGTAACAAAGGCAATAATTCGGCAGCCGATAAATCGAAGGTGCTGTTTTGCAGCGCTTTCATGTCAGCTATGGAAATTTTATCCATCCGATGCAATCTTTCGTTTAATGAACGGCCCCGGAAGTCGTCAAAATATCCATGATATGCATAAGGATAAGTGGTGTCGGTGGGATGTTGATTGGCACTGGCTACAAATCCCCGAACCGGATTATGCACAAATGGTGTACTTTCAAATGGTACATATCCAGACCACTCATTACCTTTCTTAGACCCGTCCAGAATGAATCGACCTTCTTTTGCTGGCTTAATAGGTAAAGCTCCCTGGACTTTGAGAGCAATATCACCTTCCTTTGAAGCAAATATAAAATTCTGTGCCGGGCTTTTGAAAGGCCTCAGTGATTCGTAATATTCAAGAAAGTTCGTCGCACGATTTAATGACTCAAAACTAGCTATAATACAATTGTCCGATACCAAATTTGGAAGCCATTGGAGTGCCAGGGAACGCCCTTCTTCAAAAAAAACGGGACCCCAAATTGTCTGCTTTATGGTGTCAAGCACAGGTGCGGCATTTTTCACCTTAAATTCCTCGACTTCTAAAGAAACGTTCATGACCTTGCCATCGAGGTGATAGCTATTTCTTGCAGAATCAACCCATTCGATTTCATATAAATCTGAAACATCCATACCCACATTCGTTTCGCCCCAGGCGATGTATTCATTAAATCCAATTGCGATATGTGGTATCCCGGGAAGACTCACACCATAGGCATTGTATTCCTCAGATTTCATCTGAATTTCATACCATATTGAAGGTAAGGTAAGAGACAAATGCGGGTCATTGCAGAGGATGGGAAAGCCGTCCTCGGTTTTCCCGGCTTGCACCGCCCAATTATTACTACCTATATGTCTGGGAGCATCATTGATCATCCGTTCCGGCCGAAAACCGATAACAGATTGGTCTTTCCTTTTCTGATTACCACTATCGGACCAATCTACTTCCGACGGTATTATGGGAGATTGCTTGGGATTCCATTTGGGAAATAGGTCGTCAAAATCTTTCATTCCCAGCAGATGTCGAGTGTTTGTCGCAGCCAGATCTTCATTCCGGCCACACAACATTAAGTTCATACTCATCACCACATGTGCGGTCTTTTCAATGCTCCATAGTTCAGGGTGATAGTTGAATAATTTAAATTCAACGGGAAATTCTTTTTTGGATAAATTGTTGATATAATAATTTACACCAGCAACATAATTTTCAAGATATTTATAGTCGTCGCAAGCGGCCCAGTTTTTCGCGAGATTTTCTGCTGTTTTTGCCAATCCCATTCTGCGCATTCGTTGATCATTTTCCAGCAGCCTGCCACCAAATATCTCTGCCAATCGTCCACTTGCCTGGCGGGCAGTTATATCCATTTGCCAGAGTCGGTCCTTTGCATGCAGATAGCCCTGTAACAAGGCCAGATCCAGATCATCGGTGGCGTACACATGAGGTACCATTCTTTCATCAAAAACAATGACAACCGGGTCAATTATTCCCATACCGCTTAGGTTAATCCGGCCACCGGGAGTGGTTTTTTCGGCATTTTGCCAAAATCCACTGAAGGGATTGAAAAAAGATCCAATTGGTGGGAGGGAGCCGCTGGAGGTATTGATTGGATAATACAGCAATAAAGTATACCCAATACAGAATAAAATAGGCATCAATAACCTCCGTAAATGAATCATTTGAAATGGCATTTATTTTTGAAATTCTCCGATGTCATCACTCGTTTACGGCATTAGGATAAAGGACATTTAATTGGTTTCAATAGAAGGATTTGCAAAAAGCCAGTGCTCCCATGGACTCAATTTGACCGGTGTCCCGATGACAATATTTAGATCATCCTTGCCAAACAGTGCGCTCATGGCAAATACATCTTCAGTCAGTGTGTCTGTAGCAGGTTGGTTTGAACAATTCACTATCACCACTACCCGATGTCCATCTTTAGCACGGCTATAGGCATATATTTTATCGCCTGCATTGATTCGTTGCATGGTCCCCCCATAGCTTCCATTCCATAGACTTTTGTTAAAATTTTTCAGCTGCACTAATTTAGTGTAAAAGTCTTCCCGGGTAAAGAGTTCAAACGCAGTGGCATTGTAAATAAGAGGAATGCCTTCCTGGGTAAAAGCGATAATATCTAAAGCCACATTTATATCCGGATTATCTGATTCACCATCCACTTTCAGATTACCTATTAGATTTACCTGGTAATAACCCGCAGGACTTGTCGCTCGATTTTTTGCTATTATTTCATCAAGCGCTGCCAGGCTACTTTGACCTTTGGCAATATTGGCGAGATGCTCGCTAAATTCATGGGCATAATTTGCCTGAAAACACGTTTCGAAGTGACTCGCATTTTTTTCTGAATCAGCGATCATAAAGACCGGTTTGACCTGTTCCAGAGCCGGACGAGCATCATTCCAAAAATCATCTGGTACGAGGCTGGCATCATCACAAATAAATCCATCAACGTCTCCGGCGCGAAGCCAGAATTTCATCGATTCTATCATCGTATTTCTCAGGGGCCCTACCGAGTAATCCAGCAAGGCAACTCCCGGAGCATTGGTTTCCTCATGCAAGGCCGGAGACCTCTTGTCAGGATGGGTTTTGTACCATTCCGGATGCGTATCAACCCAGGCATGATCCGGGGCCGTATGATTTGAAACCCAATGTAATATCGTATGCATGCTCATCTGATGGATTTGAGTAGTCAAATCCCTAAAGTCTTCAAAGGTTCCAAGATCCGGGTTTACCTTAGTAAAGTCCACAACACGCCGGGAATTAGGCATGTCATTTGGACCTTCGCTGATGCTAAGTGGATAAATTGGAAGAAAAGATATCGTACCAATACCCATTTTCTTAAGTCGAGGTAAATGCTGCCGGATCGCGTTGAAGGTACCTTCTGGCGTAAATTTACTTACATCTATTTCCAGGATGGAAGTATTTCGCACCCAAAGAGGGTAGTGCATCTTTCTCACTTGGAAGGTTGTCTGGTTAGACTGAGCTGCTTGCGATGCATCTTCATTTTCACAGGCGTAAGACGCCAGGGCGAGGACCAAGAAGATGATTGATCGGCTGATTAGATGAGTCATTGTCTATTTCAAATGCTATTCACAAAAATAGGATTAAGAACCACATTTTATGCATTTGAATATTTTAGACAAAGGTCAAGCCAGCTCCATGTCGATTTTACCATAAGCAGGAGCCGCCGGTTCTCCCAGATCTCTTGAGGCAAATTGGTGTTCTCTCTCAATCCGTCACGGCACGAATATTCCAATTGATATCCACACTTCTCCCCGAAAACTCAAAAAAATCTGTCCAACCGGGTTCATTATTGTTTCCAAAAAGTCCATATCCATCACCAAAGGGATGTCTGGGTCCGGGATCGCAACCCATGATTCTTAGATCATTGTTGCCGGCATTGATTTCAAAAGCAATCCAGAAACCTGACGCAGGTAATTGAATCGGATGACTCAGAGTATGTTTGTTCCAGCTTCGATTCCTGCTATTATTAATTTCAGCCTCATAGAGTAACGTTCCGGGAAGATTATCCGTAGAATCATTCCATTCAAAAATCAATATTTTGGCAGCAATAGGGTTTTGATCGATGTAATACTCAATTTCGATTAGAGACTGAGAGGCTAATCCCCTTTTCTGAATTTCATCGGCCGGGAATTTAACCAGTGGGTAGGAGATACCCCGGGCTAAAACCGGTGCCGACTGATTTGGACCATCATAATGCAATACGTTGCCGCTTATAATCGGTTCATCCTGCTCCTTCTGGCAAGAAAGAGCCAGGGCCATAATCGACAGGAAAAATAATCGTTTCATTTTACACTTAAAACGAAATGCCCATGCATCCTGATTCCTTCCAGGCTATTAATGTTTTCTTAAACCTTCTTAATAAAACTTAAACGACGAGACAAGAACTCTCCTTTACTTTGCCATTATGTTTGTGGCCAAAATTAAGGAATGGGCAAGAGCTATCTTAAATTCCTTTGGTCAAAGAAATTATATAATCATGCAATCAAAATCGGTTTTCATAGACTTCGAAGGCCTTACCCAACAGCGATTCTCAGGTTGGTTAGCGAGTGAATACCCAGTCTCTCTTCGAAGACAGTTCCGGACTGAATGCATATTTTTCCAGGTTAAATCCCTTAATTTTTTCCGGATCCGTTAACTTATTTTTTACAATATATTTCGTCATGAATCCACGCGCTTTCTTTGCACTAAAGGAAATGAATTTGTATTCACCGTCCCGTAATTCAAGAAAATTAATATTGTAGAGGGTACCTTTCAATTTATCCACGTCCACTGATTTAAAATATTCCTTTGATGCCAGATTAATAATGGCATTACTTCCAGTGCTCTTCAGATCAGCATTAATTTTTTTTGCAATCCGGTCTCCCCAAAACTCATATAAGTCTTTTCCCCGGGATGTTTCGAGTCTAGTGCCCATTTCCAGACGGTATGGCTGCATAACATCCAAAGGTCGGAGAATGCCATACAAACCGCTCAGCATCCGGACATGTTCCTGGGCATATTCAATATCCTTTTTACTGAATGAGGTGGCATCCAAACCCTGATAAACATCCCCGGTAAAAGCAAACATGGCCTGCTTTGAGTTTTGTTCCGTATGCGATTTAGCAAAGGATTTGAACCTGGCGACATTCAATGCAGCCAGTTTATCACTGATACTCATTAATTTTTTCAGATCCTTCTCATTTTTCTCTTTCATCACGGCCGCAAGTTCCAACGTATCTTTTTTGAACCTCGATTGCGTTCGCGGAACTCCCGGTATGGGATTGTAATCCAGGGATTTTGCCGGAGATAATAAAATAATCATTGCAATGCTTTTTAACTTTTTAAGTAGTGTAGCAAAACTGTATATAAATATAGCATCTAACTTGTTCTTCTGTACATACTTCAACATCAGAACCTTGCGTAGCTTAGGCTACCTGTCGGCTGAAGTCAGCCAGGCAGGTGTGCACCCGCCCAGCCCGTACGGCATGGACCATCCCACGGGCACGAATGCCAATTCGGACGGGTTTCCGCTTCTACCGACGCTTTCGGTCATCATCTGGGATTTGTCTTCGCACAAAATGACTATGTTATGTACTAAACTTACTTACAATTTGCCTACTAGTGTGAAATACCGGCCAGGGCCAGTACCCCAAAATTATATTTTTCGGTGCAGCAAAAAAAATCCCCATGAATCACCCGATCCATGGGGAATAGCTTATGCCGTCTACTATTGCTAAAAAATTGATCCCTCTTTCGCAGGAACACTTTCTTCAGCAGGTAGAGGATTGACTTTACCTTTGATGGTCAGAACAATTTTTTCCTCATTTATATTGGTAGTCAATGTTACAGTTTTGGTAAACTGACCCTCGCGTTGGGTATCATATCGCACATCAATTGATGCTGCTTCACCAGGTAGAACAGGCTCCTTGGGGTAGTCAGGAACCGTACAACCACAACTTCCCTTGGCACTTTTTATCACTAATGGTTCGGTTCCATCGTTAACAAAAGTAAATTTTCGCAATGGATCGGAACCCTTGGAAATCTCGCCATAATCCATAACCATATTTTCAAAGGTCATTTTTGGACCATACACCGGAGCATCTTCTTTAATTTCTTCCATCTCCGCTTTTGCGGCTTTCTTCGTGGCCTTTGTGGCTTCCTGTGCAGCAAGTCCAACCACCATTAACATCATTGTTAAGGCAAACAGTAATTTCTTCATGATTTATTTCTTTTGAAGATTCAAAGTTATCAAAAATTATAGAAATATCGACGTAAAATCATCGAGTACGGGGTCTCGGGAATGATTAAAAAACATCTTCCACTAGATTGAAACGAAAATCAGGCCAAAATATGTTCCCAGGCAGGCACGAAATTTGAAAGATTTCTTGATATAGTTGTTCTTTTTGAATCTGGCCAAAGATGCTATCTTTGAGCAGCTAATGATCGCATTGCTGCCATAGAGTCGATTAAGGACCGATAAACATACCTGTACTTGATGGAGAATACTGTTTTTAAACCCCTCTTTGACCTGGATACCTCCAATGGTGATGGCGATGAGTTGTTTAAAAAAGAAGTACTCAACGACTATTACATTTGTTGCGTATCGCGGGAAGCCTCCATCATTGCCAGAAAAGAAGTACTTACCGGAAAGGGCAAATTTGGCATTACGGGCGACGGCAAAGAGCTGGCTCAGGTCGCACTGGCCAAAGCAATAAAGAAAGGCGATTGGAGAGCAGGATATTACCGTGACCAAACCTTGCTTTTTGCACTTGGTGAGGCTACCATAGAGGAATATTTCGCTCAACTTTATGCTGACCCAAATAATGATCCGTTTTCAGCCGGCCGCCAGATGATGACGCATTTTGCTTCAGAGTTGGTGGATAAAGACGGTTCCTGGACTGACCATCTCAGTCAATTCAATAGCTCGGCTGATGTTTCGTGTACAGCTGGCCAGATGGGGCGGGCTGTGGGGCTGGCCCTGGCCTCCAAAAAATATCGCGACATCGAGTCACTGCCTATGGAGGGCTTTTCTGATGCAGGCAATGAGGTCGTAATTTGTACAATCGGTGACGGCAGTACGAGTGAAGGCGTTTTTTGGGAGAGTGTAAATGCATCATGCGTCAAAGCAATTCCAATCGCTTTCTGTGTCTGGGATGATGGTTATGCGATCTCGGTTCCAACCAAATATCAAACCACCAAAGGCAGCATATCCAGAGCCATGGAAGGTCTTCTGATTGAAGCTGATGACGGTACCGGTATGCGCATTTATGTCGCCAAAGCCTGGGACTATGCCGGATTGTGCGATATGTTTGCTGCTGGCATTCAGAAAATCAGAACCACCCAGGTGCCTGCACTTTTTCATGTTCAGGAAGCTACACAGCCCCTGGGACACAGTACATCCGGATCTCATGAACGCTATAAACCTGGCTCACGCATACTCTGGGAAAGAGAAATGGATTGTATCCTCGCTTTCGAAGCCTGGATTGTACATAATGAGATAGCCGGTATTGATGCACTGCGCGACATCCGAAGTCAGGCTAAGAGTTATGCGCGCAGTTGTCGAAAGAAAGCATGGAATCAATACATTAAACCGGTATTACAAGAACGCGAAAGACTAAAAAAAATATTACTTGCCAGACTAGATATTTGTCCTCCTTTACGAACGCATCTGGAACATCTGACTCAGCTGATCAATCCCGTTTTAAGTGAAATGGTCGCCATTGCAAAGAACGCCTACTATGACCTGGTCCCAACCAATTCGGATGCCGCCCGGGAACTTGAAGACTATCTCAAAGCTAAATCAGATCAATTTCAGGAAAACTACGGCACAAACTTATACACCCAGGGATATGGGGCAGCGATCAATGTGCCAGTTGTACAACCGGAATATGAGGGAGATTGTCCGGTTCTCAATGGCTATGAAGTTTTAAACCGATATTTTGATCATGCCTTCGGCCATTACCCTAAACTATTGGCGTTTGGAGAAGATGTCGGTAGATTGGGAGACGTCAATCAGGGCATGATGGGAATGCAGGAAAAATACGGGGAAAACCGTGTTTTTGATGCTGGTCTGCGCGAATGGACGATCATTGGCCAGGCCATTGGCCTGGCTATGCGTGGCTTAAGACCCATAGCTGAAATTCAGTATATCGATTATTTGGTTTATGGCATGGCCCCACTTACTGATGATTTGGCTACCCTGAGCTATCGTACCAATGGTATTCAGAAGGCTCCTGCAATAATCCGTACCCGAGGTCACCGACTGGAAGGAATCTGGCATACCGGTACTCCCAAGGGGATGCTCCTGCACAGCCTGAGAGGAATCTATATCCTGGTCCCACGTGATATGGTTCAGGCAGCAGGAATGTATGCTACGATGCTGCAGTCGATGGATCCTTGTCTGATTATCGAGTGCCTTAACGGATATCGATTCAAAGAGCGAATGCCCTCAAACATGGGCACATATACGGTTCCGATTGGACAGCCTGAAGTCCTTCGTTCCGGTAATGACGTCACGGTAGTTACCTATGGTGCCTGCGTCCGAATTGCTTCCAAGGCTATTGAAGTGTTAGAACGGCAAGGCATAAGCGTCGAATTGATCGATGTACAAACCTTGATTCCCTTTGATCTTACCGATTTGATTTTTGAATCATTGAAAAAGACCAACCGAATCTTATTTCTTGATGAAGATGTGCCAGGTGGAGCAACTGCGTATATGATGCAAGAGGTGGTTGAAGAACGTGGTGGATTTGACTATTTGGAAATTTCAGCACGAACCCTTACGGCCAAGGCCCACCGGTCACCTTATGGATCTGATGGAGACTACTATGCCAAACCAAATGTCGAAGACGTGGTCGAGGAAATAAATAGTATGATGCACGAGAGCGATCCAGCTCGATTTCCACTCATTAGTATATCTTAGACCAATGATATCTTTTAGACCCGTTCATATAAACTGCCCTAATTCGATCAGGTGACAAAGAGTTTAGTAATCATTCCCACCTACAATGAGAAAGAAAATATTTCTAAGATCATTGATGCTGTTTTTTCCCTGACAGTACCCTTCCATATTCTTATTGTGGATGATGGATCTCCGGATGGGACTGCCGAAATCGTTAAAAAAAGAGCTAAGGTAGACTCCCACCGCTTATTTATTTTAGAGAGAAAAGGAAAACAGGGATTGGGCACTGCTTATATTGCTGGATTTAGATGGGGCTTGCAACATAATTACGATTACTTATTTGAAATGGATGCTGACTTCTCTCACAATCCCGCTGATTTAATCCGGTTACACACCGCTTTGGATAGTGAGGGGTATGACGTAGTCGTAGGATCCCGGTATTGTAAAGGAGGTAAGGTGAAAAACTGGCCCTGGGACCGGATCCTGCTTTCGTACGGAGCTTCACTTTATACCCGAATGATCACTCTCATGCCGGTTAAGGATCCCACCGCAGGTTTTATAGGCTATCGCAACCGCGTACTTACCGCGATTCCCCTGCACAAGATTAAATTCGTGGGATATGCATTTCAAATTGAAATGAAATTTTCGGCCTATACCCGGAACTTTAGAATTAAAGAAGTACCCATTACTTTCGTCGACCGGATTGAGGGCGTATCTAAATTGTCTTCCGGCATTATTCACGAAGCAGTTTTTGGGGTATTAAAAATGCGTTGGAAAAGTATCCTCAGTCAATATCCCTAACCATTCCTCCTTCTAAAATAAGCGATTATCATCAAAGCATCATTTCGGACTGAAATAATCAAGTCTTTAAAATCAGCTTAATACAAAGTAGTTGATTTTGTTTGTTTTCCACCTTTACAAAATATAGTCCTGCCGGTAATGTGCTGAGATCGACGGTGATATTTCCCGAGCTCTGATTGAAGGCCATATAGACCTGACCGGTTTGATCCAGCACCTCAACAGTATAATCGTTCACTGTTCCGGAAATAGTAAATTTGTTTTCAACTGGATTTGGATATAAAAGAATATTCGATGGATCCAGCACTACATCACTGCTTGTGGTCTGCATACTATATTCGTCGGCTCCAATATCGATCACATCATTTACCGGTCTAATTTCGCAATCAACATCGGAAATGATCTCCACCAGACTTATACCGGCATCAACGATGCCAGTGAATTGGCCGGTTAAATGGTAATCGTGATTCGTACTATCGGCAAACATATGTAGTGTCGATATTTCTACGTTAGATTCGATTGTGCCACTTGACCCGCTTGATCGATCGGTAATGATTCCCTTAGTTAAATTATTTGCCACATGAACATTACTGGTTCCGGCAAAGCGATACTCGATGGCATTGGAATAATTTTCGGTAATCACCGTATTATTATAGATTTTGACATTTGGTGCATATTCGAGACCGATGCCTACATCGGTGCTGGTGTGAACAAAGTTATTACAAATGAGACCTTCCGGGTGTCCATTTAATGGATCATCTCCGAGACCAAAACCAATACCCCGGTCACAGTTAATAATCACATTTCTTTCAACCCAGGTATTAGTGGATCTTCTCCAAAAATGGATGGCATGTTCAGCTAATGTCGAATTTGGACTTTTAATATTTTTGAAAATGTTGTCCCGCACAATCCAGTCTTTAGATTGATGGGCGTCAATACCCCCGGTATAGTCCTGGAATGCAATCCCGGCAGTAAATTCAAATGTGCAACATTCGACTATTCCTTTGTCGGCATAAGTAGTGCTACCTCCTGACACTTTCAGTAGCTGCTCCTTGGCATCGATAAACCGCACATTCCGAACATGAAAAAAATCGGCGTCATTGGGATGACTGTGGACCTGAACCGGATGATAAAAGACGGCACCAATCGTCATATTAGCTAAGGTAAAACTATCTGCAGCAACATTGAAAATGTGCGTTACATTGCTATTGTTCCAACCTAAGCCCAGAATCTCTACATCCCCGGCATTTTGTGTGTTGCCGATGATTCTGAGATTTTTCATATTGCTACCGATAAATCGAAGATTCGAGGTTAACTGATACGTGTTTGGTTCCAGTTTAATCGTTAGGTTTCCATTGGAGCTGTTTGCCTGGTCCAGTGCATTTTCC
>JABDLW010000057.1 GCA_013001805.1 Saprospiraceae bacterium
ACGTAATATTTCGATGATCCCAGCAAATAATCTAGGATCATTTGCCAGATCACCATGTCCCGTACTCGTATAGTAAAGATTTTGGTTTGGAAAATCCACAGGAATTCCACTATCCCAGGTGACACTACCATCACCAGCAGCAGTTTTTAAATATTTGATACGTCTTCCAAATAGAGATTTTTTGATGGTATAGTCATAGGTAGTTCCATCACTTTTCCCAGCGATATAAAAGGTGTTTTCAAAATCAAACTTGGCAGCTGAAATTCGATCTTTATAGGCTTGGAAGTGTTTTAGCATGCTACTTCCGGGCTTCTTGAAGCCAGCCTTATGGGGTTTATCCAGATTTAAATCTTTGCGAATCAAGTCGTCCCAAAATTGATCCGTTTCAATTTTACGGTCATCTAAGGGCAAAAGCTCATATATTCCAGGATACTGGGAAAAGACATCCATAAGTTCTTGCTTTCTATTGCTGGTGTCAAGTAGAGCGAGCTGTTTTACACGCCTCGAATGACCAGTCAGAACCTCCATGATCAAGTATGATCCCAGCCATGGTGTTCCCAACATGAGAAATCTGGAGCCTGCCCGTTTAATATATGCATGCCAAACTGCCGGATGATCCAGCATCACCGTCCTCACGACAAGCCCACCCATGGAGTGAGCAATAATTTTAATCGGCTGATCATAAGATTGGCTTAATTCTTCAATGAGCTCGGACAATTTCAGCCCTGCTTTTTTAACGGATAAACGCCAATCAAATGGAAATACATAGGCATCAAATGTCTTAATTAGTTCATCTACAAATGCTGAGTAATATTTTCCAATAATTGATTCTGCTGTAACATCCGAAGCCTCTGCGGTAAGATCTTTGCGAATTCTACCCTTCCCTATTTCTCCAAAGTCTGCCCAAATCTTGTCACCTTTCACTGACAAATTCGAACCCATGATGCCCGGTACAAGAATCACAATGGGTCTACTTCCACTAATGTTATTTCGCTTTTCTTCTCCTAATTTGATAAAATCAAGGGCTATGCCTCTCTCCCCTGCCGGTGCCAAATGAGTAAAAGAAGATAAACTGTTTCCACCATTCTGAGTCAGCACTTCATGAATGGCATACTGTGAATTTTTATTCCTGAAATAATTAAAATGGGAGGTGTCTTCGTCTTTTGACAGGAACACATTGGTTCCGGTTTCGCGAATGACTCCATATCGCATGCTGGCAGTTTGGACGACAAAGTCATTGGCTTCAAAATAAAATAAGTTCGTTAGGACCACAGCTATGGAATGTTTTACCGATCCACCAAATTCAGCATTGCCTTCGATCACGGCTAATCGATTTTTAACAGAAATCGAAGGATTGTTGATAAGATTTTGCAATGGAGATCCTGGCACCATCGCATTTAAACCAGGCATGACTCCAGCGGTAGCACGTGATTTTACGACATCCATAATAAAAGACCGGACGAGCTGATAAAGCCTGTTTCCTTCCCATCCTATCGCCAAACCAATAGCCCGCAACAGAGCATTCAAATAGTGATCCAATCGCTCACTTAGCAGCGTCGTTCCCATAGCTGGACAAGCCACCCGGATAGTTTTATGTACCTCAATGGACTTCTCTGTTGCCAGATCATTAAGTGTCTGTAACAATTGAGCCTCTTCGGGATCGTCCTCTGCCAGGTGGTTTATCTCTTGTAATGAGAAGCCGAGAATGGAGTTTCTGCGATCACACCGGCTCAATATATCCGCAACAATACCTCCTCGCGAGTGAGATATAATGTCCAAAATGGCATCTTGGGGAACTTTTGTCAGTATGTCAATGGCATTTTGGAGCGGACTAACTGAGACGGTCTTATGCTGCAGCGTAATAACCCTTTCTGGGTATTTTTCGAAAATTGCCGGCCAAATTCCTGTCTGATCACTGCCTTTCAAATGCGAAAAAGACCCGGCGGTAGAAGATGCCGTACCATGGATGAATAATAAGTAATTTTGATTATCGCCGGGAGCAGTCTTAAAAGGCTTTAAGTTAAAATCCCCACTAAGGCAAAATAGACCGGGAGAAGGCATCGCTTTCTCATCGAATTTTTCTCCGATTTTTTCGGCAAGCAGCCCAGCCGGTTTTTTCCCACTAAATAAGCCAACGAATTTAATTAAGATGCTACCGAGCCCTCTTTCCCCTCCTGAGGAAATGGATGCCGGCAGGGTTAAAGACCCCGAACCATCACGTGCCAAAGCAATCTGATCACCAAAAATCTCAGGTATGTCTGCATAGCCTCCGATCCATTCACCACCATCTTCAAAAACAATGTTGACGACATCGTCCTCCTCATCCGCACGCAGTTTGATGGTATCGGCGGTCGCCCTAAGGCTGCTCACTTCCACAACCTGGGTTAACGTCAAGTAATCATTTTCTTCCAGTTTCGGGATAACATTTTTATCACTTCCAGTAATATCGAGGCCGGGAACACTGAGTTTTTCCATGAGTAGTTGTGGTTATGTATTTATGTATCGCATTTCGACGCTTTCGTTACCGCTACCACAGTGAACGCTGGCATGCCTTATTAGATGAATTCTTCCCCGTAAGGCAACCTGTGATCTACAACAAAATTGAAACCATGGCATCGCTTTATAATTTATCCTCTACTTGCAAAGCATGATAAGTTAACGATAAACTTTCGAATAGCCAAACAAGGAGGTTACGGGATATTTACTATAAGTCCGGTAGTAAATGTAGTCAGGGTAGAATTAAAGAAAACTAAACTAAATATTTTTCACAATAAACCCCTTATTTCTCCGACTACCCTGGCCCATGCTTCTGTTTCCTGATCCCACTTTACCACCGGCATTAATCGACCAGAATCATTTATTGGCATAAATTGAAGATTGGAGATTTTCTCCGACTTTGCTCGTCCCTGTCCATCCAGGACGTCTTCTCCCTCCAGGTTTTCGGGGATAACGCTCCAATGCTGCCAATCACAATCAGAAAGCAAGATCGGCAAGACGGTTGCGTCCTTTTCTGCGCGATTGGTCATAGCCATGCGAAATTCAATCTCGTGGATATAATTAGAAGCAATAAAATTCTGACTCACCAAAAGAATAACGATATCGGCATTTTCAAGATTAAATCGGATTTTATTGTCCCAATCATCACCCGCCTGAATTAAACCATCTTGCCAAATTTCAATCAATCCCTGCCGTTCTAAATTAATCAGATATTTTTGCAGCTCAATCTTAAATCGCATGTCATCATGCGAATAGGAAAGAAATACTTTCTTGGGTTGCTTTACCACCTGCCTCAAAAAAGGTGAAAATTGATGACTTTTATAGATTTTATATCGTTGATTACCCGGGTCTAGCGTCACACCTCTGATTAAATGCTGGCCACTATTGTGTTGGGATTGAGCCTCAAGAATATTAACAAAATAACTTACCGAGGTCACTTTTGGGTCGTCGATTGACACCCATAAATCCATAGGAACTTTCTCGTCAATCAATTGCGTCCAAAACATGAAATCCCTGCTGTCACCAGACCAATCCGGGTTAAGCTCAGTGGGGCTACTACTACTGACAAGACC
>JABDLW010000100.1 GCA_013001805.1 Saprospiraceae bacterium
GGACAGGGGTATGCAGGTGATCGTGGTAAATCCCACCAGAATCTATGGGCCGGGGTTAAGGGGCCAGAGCAATTCAGTTACTCATATGATCGAGTTGTTCATGAAAGGAAAATGGCATTTTATTCCCGGAAACGGCAATAGCCAGGGTAACTATGTATATGTGGAGGATGTGATAAATGGCCATTTGCTGGCTATGCAAAAAGGGCGATCTGGCGAACGCTATATTTTAGGCGGCGATAACGTAACGTACAATGAATTTTTTGATTTGTTAAAGGATATAACCGGTCTAAACCCGCAACTCTATAGAGTTCCGGTCAACATCTTGCTGGTTTGGTCACATAGCCAGGTAATATTGGCCAGAATTACCGGCAAAAAGCCAATGATTGTCCCCGCCTTCGTGAAGAAATTAACCAAGAACTGGTCATTAAGTAGTGATAAAGCAAAATATGAATTAGATTATCGACCTTCCAATTTAGAAGACGGAATAAGTAACACCCTACAATGGCTACAACCTTAAAGAAGACCGCTCTAGTGACAGGTGCTGCCAAGGGCATTGGCTCGGAGATGGCCAGGTTAATGGCCCGGCAAGACTATAATTTGATCCTAGTTGATCTGAAGGAATCACTTCTTCTGGATCTAAAAAAAAGCATCTTAGACACCTCACCGGAAATAGATGTCCAGCTGCTCTGCCTCGATCTATGCCAAGATGATGCAGCTGCATCTATCCACGCACAGCTAAAAGAAGCGTCTAAAACTGTCAATGTTCTAATCAATAATGCTGGCTTCGGAACCCTGGGATTTTTCCATGAGATAGATTGGGATCGGGAGCGGAGAATGATACGCCTGCATGTCGAAACCCTGACTCACTTAACTAAGTTGTTTTTAAAAGACATGATCGAGGGTGGATCGGGAAGAATACTAAATGTTGCCTCCGTTGCCGGCTTTCAACCCAGCCCATTAATGGCCGTGTATAATGCAACCAAAGCTTACATACTATCTTTCTCCGAGGCTATTGCCAATGAAGTCGCCGGAACCGGGGTGACGGTCACTGTTCTTTGCCCAGGTCTCACCCGGACAGGTTTTCAGGCAACTGTCGGTGCCGGTGATCCGGCATTCACGAAAAATCAGTTGTACAGTTCATCGGCTGAAGAAGTGGCCAGGTTTGGCATTAACGCCATGTTGCGTGGAAGAACTGTAGCTGTTCCAGGCATCATGAATAAAATATTTACCACCGCCTATCGATTTTTACCCCGTAAAATGGTCACCAGAATGCTTCGAAAAATACAGGAGAAAAACCGGAGTTTTTTGACAAAGGCTCAGTCCGATCACCCAGCTTGAAGAGTAGATTTGATAAGTCAGCATTTAAATTTAGATGCTCAGAGAGCAATTGCCTGATTCTACATCTTACAAAATGTTCATGCCGGTTGACGCAAAAAACTGCCGGATAATTATCAAGTATGCCTGATTGATGATTTTACACTTCCCTCCTAAGAAGCTCCTTTTGGCCAACAACTGGTTCTTGTGGTAACTGCGGTAGCTCCTTCCTATAGATGTCGGATAAAAATGGCACCCCAAATCTTAGAGGGACAATCTTCATCACAAACCAATACAATTTGTTGACCCAGCCAGGGATGATCAAAGACCGGTACCGAAATGATTCATCCATGATAATTTTTGCCACATCCTGTGGAGAAAGAACTGCTGCTTTTGCTAATCTACCTTGCTTTTTCATTAACCGGCAGCTAACCTCTGGATTCGTTTTCATGGGGCCGGGTAAGGCTACACTAACGTAAACCGAAGTGCCTTTAAGTTCTTCCTGAAGCCCCAGGGAGAAGGAATATACGAAAGACTTCGAGGCCGGATAAACTGTCTTATATGCCACCGGATATCCAGCCAATAAGCTGCCGATGTTAATTATATGGGCTTCTCTCTGCCTTATTAGCTCTGGTAGTATGTGATAGGTAACGAGTGAGGTTGTACGCACATTAAGATCGATAATCTTGTTAATGTCATCTTCAAGAGCATCTTTAAACTTCAATGTCCCACCTACTCCCACATTGTTAATAATGCAATCAATTTGTAGGTATTGGACTGTATCTATAAAGTCGTGAAAAAGTAATGTGTCAGCGAGGTCGATTTCATAAATCCTGATTTTTACTGAAAATTTCTCTAGTAATTCCTGCTGAACTTCAGATAGGCCATCATGAGGTAGTGCCACCAATATCAAGTTCATGTTCCGTGATGCACATTCGAATGCCAGTGCCTTACCCAGTCCGGAACTAGCACCGGTGATCAATGTGTATACATATTGTTTAGGGGCGTGTTGCATGGGGCTTAGTTTGTAAAGAACTTTTCCACCGCAATTATTCGAATTGCCTTTGGGTGAGGCTCCATTAGAAACTGGCTTTCGATCATGTTTAATCCTAAACATGCTGAGGGTTCAATTGTAACAATTGCAAAATACTATAACATCCAGTTTATTACTAGGAGCCCGATCAAACCGGCAAATGATATTAATCAATTGGTTCATGATCGTTTTAACGATCACCTAAATGTGATCTGGCAACCACCTCCGGTTTCAGCTGAAAATGTACCTGACTTATAATTCCGTATTTTAGATTTACCTTTCCATGCTTCAAAAGCTAACTTCAAAATGAAGAGATTCGGTCTTGCCCTATACTTTTTCATCTTTTCTATTTCATCCAGCATGGCTCAGCAGTTGATTGTGGAGCCTTCGGCAGATTCAAGCTGGCCCGTTGACCTGAGTTGGTGGAAGCGAAATAACTTACGGGTTATGCAGTGTAATCTGCCGGCATATGAAGCCGGTTTAAATGTAGACCTACTGATCGAAGATCTACAAAAATTCTCTGTCAATACGTTAATTATCAATGGCGGTGGAATCATGGCCTTTTACCCGACTGAGCTTGATTTTCAATATACAAATCCCTATATGCAACCAAACATGCTGGGCGATGTCATTGAAAAATGCCACAAAAATAATATCAGGGTGATCACCCGGTTTGATTTCAGTCGCTTCCATGAGAGTATTTTCGATAAGCATCCTGATTGGGCTTACATTTCACCAAATGGTGAGCGAATAATCAATGACGACATGTATGTGGCATCCATTAATGCTCCCTATGTACAGGAAAAATCAATTGAGATTGTCAAAGAATTAATCAATAAATATCCGGTGGATGGCATCTTCATTAATATGCCGGGTTATAGCACGCGAAATGTATACGAAGACCTATACTTTGGCATTGATCAGAACGCCTTTGATCGGAAAAGATTTTCTGACTTCAGCGGAGGTCTATCGATCCCAAGCAAAGAAGATCCTGGCGATCCCGTATTTATGAAGTATCAGGATTTCAAAAAGTATACGGCCGATGATTGGATGCAGAAAATACACAAGGCGGTAAAGGTTCACAATCCGGATATTGCCATTTGCACCTATATGGAGAAGTATGTAGACATCATCCGGCATGAGTCACAAACCAATTCTCTACCTTATTGGCCCTACATGTCTTATGATAATGTGACAAACACCTCGTGTTCTCAACCAAATCACATTGTTAGCAATGCCAGCATTCAGCAGATTTCATTTCGCTCCAGATTTAATGCCATTGAACCCGAAGAAACAGCGATCAGGTTATATGAAAATCTGGCAGCGGGATCAGGATTGGATATGAGTTTAATGGGTGATTTCCGGCAATATGAAGACGAGCGAAATTTTAAAACCTGGGAAAAAATCTATGGTTTGCACAAGAAATATGAACCGTACTTCGGCAAGTATGCTTCAGCCGCCGAGATATGTGTCATTTCTCCGGCATATTGGCCGGGAGGTGTCTCAGGTCAGGAGTATAAAGGCATTCAACTGATGTTAAAGGAAGCCCATTTACAGTACGATATCATTCATTTTGAACAAATAGCCACCTTAAGAGAAAAAATCGAAAAATATAAGTTGATCATCATCCCGGATATACCAAACCTGAGCGACTCTTCGATAACAGTACTGTCGCAGGCTTGTTCCAATGGTACTGCAATCATAGCGACAAATAAAACCTTACATGATAAGCCTGAAGCACTTCTGAATCTATTCGGTGCAAAAATAATTGAAACCCAGGAAGATGGCTTTGGCTACTACCTGAGTCCAGATAATAAAGAGCTTTTCACCTTGTTCCGTCAGCAGACACTTCTTTTTTGGAGGTACAATTTGGGTTTTTATGATTTATCCAATGCAGACGATCAATATTTACCGATTTATACGCCGGGAAGACCTGGACCGCCCGAAAAAACCGGGGGTCATGAACCTACTGGCTTTTTTGCGATGGGTGCAAAAAAACATGTAAAAGGTAAAGCAGCAATCCTTCCCTTAAATCTGGGTCGCTTATACTTTATCCACGGTTATGAGCAACATAAAAATATTTTACTGGACATAATTAGTTGGATTTTTCCCACTGGCTACGATCTGGTACAAACCAATGCCCCTGAAAGAGTAGAGGTCGTGTTGCAAAAATTTACTGAAAATGTTGCCCAAAATGTGGGGCTGCCAAATGATGAAGATGGATTGATGTTGCACTTAACTAATTTGACTGGATTTAGTGGTAACACTTATTTTAAACCTATCCCTATTCCTGACATCCAATTTAAGATCAAATGCACCTTTCCGCCCCGGGCAATTTATTCAATGACAACGGGAGTAACTGTACCTCACAACTGGCGTGAAGGTTATCTTGAATTTTCCATCCCCCGGTTGAATGATTTTGAGGGATTAGTGATTAAAAAACAAATCTAAGGGACAAGTAATCTTCCCAACAATCGATGATCGACAAGGGTCCTTCTCAATTCGAGCGGATCAAATGGGCCTTCATACACTCGTTGTATTTCACCCAATGGGTCGACTATCAACGTAAACGGCAAGGTGCCACTCCAGGAGGGATATACCTTTTCTATAATTAA
The DNA here is from genome assembly GCA_013001805.1 of Saprospiraceae bacterium. Classification (GTDB taxonomy): domain Bacteria; phylum Bacteroidota; class Bacteroidia; order Chitinophagales; family Saprospiraceae; genus JABDMH01. Next base: position 4,963 of record JABDLW010000100.1, read on the forward strand.
ATCTTTTCTGGATTCATCAAGAATAAAATTCAAACCCGGAGCATGGATTTGGGTAAGAAAATCAAGCGCTTTCTGCTGATCATCAGGACTATCTAAGCTGACGCTAAAAAATTCGACCGGTCGGTGACGGTACATTCTTTTCATACGCAAGAACTCGGGGAATTCCTTTTTGCAGGGGCCGCACCAGGTAGCCCAAAAATTGATTACCCGGATGTTGCTGGAAAAATTAACCAATATCGTTTTTAAGGAGTCAAGAGTTATTTCCCGCAATGTGACAACGGAATTGTTCCATTCCTCTTCCAAGGTTTTTTTGTCGTTTTGGTCCCAGGACCAATATATCTTACAGCCTGGGGTGTCTCGTATTGGTCGAATGATCTCTCTTTCTTCTTTAATGGCATTAACTGCCAGCCTTAAATCTTCGGTGTTCCCACCAAATTGCCAGGGTGCCACGTCCAATCGACCCCGGTATTTCAATTTCCTGGACTTGTCAAAGACGAAAACCGTAGGCAGCCACGGTGGTCCAAATTTTATCGAAACTTGTTGGTCATCTCCATCGTATAAGTAAGGGAAATTTAGATCTTGCTCCTGGCTGCGGAGAACCAATGATTCGTAGGTGTCATCAACATCACTGTATCCCAATTGGTCATCGGGGACCGACAATGGACTATTTGGGGAAATTGCTACTACAGCCACATCTTGTCGATAATCTACTACAAATTCTTTGAGTCGCTGTTCATAAACTTGTGATTGAGGGCAGTGGTTTGACAAGAAAACCACTACCAAAATCTCTTTATCGTCAAAGTCTGAGAGCTGATATCGTCTGCCATTGGCTCCCGGCAGGTCAAAGGCAGGCACTTTCTCTCCAATATCAAGAGGCACTACTGCTTGAGCCTCTAGCAATTGGGGGTCGGGTTCAAATGAAATTGGCTCCGGGCCCCCATTACACGATTCCAACAAGATAATGATGCCACAAAAGAGGACCCGACGAAGGAGAACCATAGATTCAGGCGAAATTTGATTTAAGGAATTTGAATTGAAGCGATAGGGGCAAGCATGACCATCCGACTTTCTGACATAGAGAAAATGCCATTTTGGGCTACAACACTTAGCTAGGTACAAACATGCCTTTTGCAATGATCCTATACCGTGCAAATTTCAACACCCTGGCGTAAACTAGCGATTTTATCTTCACGAGCCGGGACAAATTCCTGGCCCAGGTAGCCTTTATAACCAGTCTCCTTGATTGCTTTGATAATAGCTGGGTAGTACAACTCTTGCGATTCATCAATCTCATGTCTACCGGGTACACCACCCGTATGGTAATGGGCAATATAGTCTTTGGAAGACCGGATCGTGGCAATTACATCTCCCTCCATGATTTGCATATGATAGATATCATAAAGAAGACTGAAATTTGGCGACCCAATTTTTTCAACAAGTTTCACTCCCCAAGGAGTGTGATCACACATATAGTCCTTGTGGTTGACTTTACTGTTGAGTAACTCCATCACGATTTTTATGCCGAGCTCTTCGGCCTGTTTTACGAGAGGCTCCAGACCCACAGCACAATTTTCCAGACCGACCATGTCATCCATGCCATTTCTATTTCCGGAAAATACGATGACGTTGGGCACTCCTTGATCAGCTGCTGCCTTTATCAAATCTTTGTAACCCTCCTGCAGATTATGGTGATATTGAGGATCATTGAATCCTTTGGAAATATTGGCAACTTTATCGGTACCCATGCCACAGCCCAAGTTATATTTCTTTAACGTGGGCCAATCACCAGGCCCGGTAATCTCGACAGATTTAATTCCCATATCTTGGGCTGCTTCACAAAGCACTTCCAGTGGTACGTCATTGTAACACCATCGGCATACTGAGTGAATAATTTCTGCTCCTTCAAATAAAGCCGGATCCGTTGCAGCGGATAATATTTTCTTATTTACAGCAATGGCTCCTGCTGCCAGTGACATATTTCTTAGTAATTCTCTTCTTTTCATGATGATAGCCTTCTATATAAAATTAGTCTGAAAAGATACAAATATTTGAGGTGTTACTGACATGTTCAAATGTCTATCTATGTCAAATAGCTTTTCACCAATTCTCGCCATTCATCTTCGAGGCTGGCATCTGGCATCTCAGATCCTGCTTTTTGATACCAGTATCGTGCATTCCATATGTCACCTTCTTTGCGATGTAGATATGCATGAATTAACGAACCATCCGGACCAGGTATATCCTGAGCCACATCATGCGCTTTGGTCCAATTCCCCTTGTGATCATACCATAGGGCAACCAAAACCGGCCTCAGATCTTCCGGCGGGTTATTATCAGCTAATGATTTTTCAAATTCCAGTAGATTCATTTTTCTCAATGTAAGCCTCTATGTGCTATTTCAATATTTCCAGCTCTACTGCTATCACACCTTCCTCTATCATTTGCAATTCCTTTGCTGCTGCCTTGGAAAGGTCGATGTTCCGATTCATATTGAAAGGACCGCGATCATTTATTTTCACTTTTACAGATCTTCCATTATCTCTTCGTCTCACAATCACCCACTTGCCAAATGGGAGTTCCCGATGGGCTGCTGTGAACAAAGTTGAATCGTATATCTCACCACTGGCAGTCATCTTACCATGAAAAAGATCGGCGTAGAACGATGCGTACCCTACGGCCTTGGATTCAATTCCCAGGTTACAATGTGAAAGCAAAGCCCACGTCAATAGATAACACACTGATCGCAAAATTTAACAATTGTTCATAATTAGTAATGGTCTTTTGGTGAAGTTACGGATACATT
>JABDLW010000115.1 GCA_013001805.1 Saprospiraceae bacterium
CCGTAAGGTCATACCGGTTCGGGCGGCACTACTTGGTGTGCCGTTGTCGCCGCAGTACCAAACCAGGGTATTGTCGCGCAGACCCTCTTCGGTCAGGTAATCACGCAACACGCCAATAGAGCGATCCATGGCAGTGATCTCCGCGTATCGTTCCCTCAACACATCTCTTAGGGGACGTTGGACACTTTCACCGGTTTCGTTGGAAGTGAGTCGCACCATTGGCTGGGCATACGTATCCGGTAGGCTATCATAAAGTGCCAGATCTTCCGGCAGACCACTGTAAGGTTCGTGCGGAGATCCATACCAAACGACGACAAAAAAAGGCTGGTCATTATTTTTCGCTCTTTCTATGAATCGAATGGCCTCATCGATCAGCACTTCCGACCCTTCACCTTCCACCCGTTTAGGCTTGGCACCATTGCGGGAGAGTACGGGATTCATCTCAAAAAAGTTGTCGTGGGACAGCCATTCGTCAAATCCCATCGCTCCCGGGCTTGTCGGCGAATCACTTTTCACCGGCCCTAAATGCCATTTGCCATAGTGCGCACAAGCATATCCTGCTTTTTTCAGGATCTGGGCAATGCTGATTTCTTCCGGCCGAATCGACCAATTGGGAGCAAAGGTTCCATATCGATTTGGATGCCGTCCGGTGATGAAACTACCTCGCGTCGGTGAACAGGAAGGGTGGGCCGCATAAAATCGATCCAACCGCAATCCCTTTGCTGCCATCTCGTCTAGTATGGGTGTCTTAATATGTGGATGTCCATTATAGCCTACTTCATCCCAACCGTGATCATCGCCCATGAGGAGGACAAAGCTGGGCAATGTTTCTTCAGCCTTGCCGGTTTGCGCAGGGTTGTTGCCGGTGCAGGATATCAGAAGAATGATACCCAGACTATTTAACAGATAGGTGACAAATTTCATAGCTTAATTTTAATTAGTATTTAAGAGCGGACAACCCGAGTGCAATAATCTTTGTGACAGATCCTTAGGCAATATACGACCAAGGTAATAAATGCTGCCTTTCGGTTTATCATAAGAAAAATGATGATCATTTAATTCGTTTTCCTGCAGCATTGCGAAATGAAAACCATTCCACCATGAACATCTCCAAAGCCATGAGATTCCAGTCGCCAATCACAGAAATTGGCTGGTTTTTGTCTATGAGTTCTGAAGGACAAAGCAACTATTAACCTCTCTCCCCGGGAAACAGAAATCCACTGCAAAATCATTAAAAAAGGGGATTATAAATTGCCTTAATAATCCGAATTTTAGTCCTATGATGTGATTTGACCTAATGGCAAATCATACTTTGGCAATTGGGTCGCGACCAGTGGCTGGAGTTCGAAAAATCTTCTGCGTATTGACTTGAAATCGACAATCCATGACAACATTCAAGAACCCTGCTTTATTCATTGCCTTGTTGGTAATGATCTCTTGCAAAACCACCTTAAAACATACCCCCCTCAATTATCCCGGCGTCCAAATGGTCACAGGAAGCGGGGGAGGAATGACCGGACAAGTCATCAGTTACCATTTATTTGAAAATGGAACTGTGTTCAAAAGCACAGGTGTTGTGGAAAAGTCGTATGAACATCTGGGGAAAATTTCCGCAGTAGCGACAGCTCAAATCTTTGCAAACTATCGGACCCTTGACATGGAAAACATCAATTTTAAGCATCCGGGAAATCTATATTATTTTGTTGAGAGGAAGCAGGGGGATGACAGCGACAAAATCATTTGGGGTGACAGTGACTATACTGTGCCTAAAAATGCGGCGCTTTTCTATAGTGTTCTAGACCACCAATTAACACAAATAAAAAGTAAGTAAGATGAAAACCTCCACTTTTATTCCAGTCATTTTTATTCTGTTATTCTCTCTTTCTTTAAGAGGCCAAACGAATAAATTCACCCGGCCCTATCAACCACCAGCCCATAAAATTACCCCCAATTTGCTTCCGCTGAAACCATTTCCACTATCACGGGAAGAAAATGTCAGAAATCCTAATCCTATTGTACTAAGTGGCCCACTGCATTTCAATGCCAGGGACTTAAAAGTCAAAAAGAACGGTTATTCCATCTGGGTGGAAGGAAAAATCACACGTCAGGGACCTTCTAGGGACAAACCCTTCATACCCGATTATCTTATGGCGATCAAACCAATCATGCACATTAAAGAGCCATCAAAGGAATTTCAACTCAGCAAAAAGGAAATAGATAAGTTGGGATTTACCCATCATAAAATGATCCAATTTTATGAGGGCGTAGAAGTTTTTGGCGGAGAAGTAATCATGCACGAAAAAAACGGCGAAATAATCTCTATGAATGGAGTGGTTTTTCCCACACCCGATGAACTAAGCGTTGAGCATCAAAGCATTTCTGCAAGTGAGGCCATTGCTCTGGCCTATGCTGACCTCAATAAACAGCAAAACAAGGAGGATGCAATTCTGGATATTTTGCATCTCAGTGATGAAGCTCAGCTTAAAATTTACTACAAAAATGGGGTAGCTCATCTAATCTGGAAAGTGTCACTCTATCCGGATCATTTATCGCATTGGCAATTCTTTATTGATGCTCAATCACAGAAGATTTTAGAGAAGATCAATGGGATTTGTATGATACATGGGCATCATCACGGGCCAGCTTTTCCAACCAATTTATCCGAAAATGATTTTAATCCAACTATGCTTGGTGGGGCTGGAGGTCCCGAATCAGGAACCGGTCTTGATCTACTGGGGCAGAGTCGCACCGTACATTCATTTGAGGATGGTGGAGTTTTTTATCTAATCGACGCTTCCCGCTCTATGTTCAAGTCGATCGGTACGGATACGGAACAACCTTCCGGAGTGATCATGACATTGGATTCAGATAATGTGGCACCGGGAAAAATGGGATATTCAGGAAATTACATTACCTCAACGAGTAAAAATTGGGATAATCCCAAGGCCGTGTCGGCGCATTACAATGCGGGGATTGCATTTGAATATTTTCAAGAGACATTTGGCAGGAACTCAATTAATGGAAAAGGAGGAAACATTCTTTCGTTCATCAACATTGTGGATGAGCAAGGGGCGAGTTTAGACAATGCGTTCTGGAATGGTGCTGCGATGTTTTATGGTAATGGCGGGGGAGGCTTTACTGAACTTGCTGCTGCTTTAGATGTAGCTGGCCACGAAATGAGTCATGGGGTTATCCAAAATACGGCGGGTCTTGTATACATGAATGAATCTGGTGCACTCAACGAATCTTATGCGGATATTTTTGGGGTTTTAATTGACCGGGATGATTGGCAACTGGGTGAACAAGTAGTAAAGAATGAAGTTTTTAGAAGCGGGGCTTTAAGGGATATGGCTGATCCTCACAATGGTGGTTTTTCTCTGCAGGATAATGGATGGCAACCTCGCACCATGAGTGAAAAATATAATGGCTCCGAAGATAACGGGGGTGTTCATATTAATAGTGGCATTCACAACTGGGCTTTCTTCAAGGTAGCCACAAATATTGGAAAGGATAAAGCCGAGAAAATATTCTTTCGGGCGCTGTCCAATTATCTAACGCGCTCATCCAATTTTATCGATGCCAGAAATGCAACCATCAAATCAGCAGAAGATATTCATGGGCCCAACAGTCAGGAGGTGCAGGTCGTGAGGGTGGCCTTTGATGAAGTGGGTATTTTGGAAGGCACTTCCACCAATACTCAAGAAGACATAAATCAAAACCCGGGACAAGACATCATCGCATATATTAATAGTCTGGACGATAAGATTAGTATCGTACTTCCGGATGGATCCAGCGACATTCAGAATATTGTTAATTTCCTTCCCTTGTCAAGACCCAGTGTCACCGATGATGGCTCGGCTATGGTCTATGTTTCTACGGATAATATCATGCGATACATCCTATTTGATTGGGCTCAGTCCTTCGAAACTGGTAATCTGGTTTATGAATTGGGCACTATCGAGGACAGTCCAAGTTCGATCTGGCGAAATGTGGTGATTTCAAAAGATGGTAACAAAATTGCGGCTTTAACCGCCGAAGAAGATAATCTGATCTACGTCTATGATTACAATCTGGGAGAATGGAACACCTTCGAACTATACAATCCCACCTTTACTGAAGGTGTAACCACTGGCGATGTCTTGCGAGCTGACGCCATGGAATTTGATCACTCAGGAACCTATCTCATGTATGATGCAGAAAATCTAATTCGCAACAATTCGGGTGCCGACATCACTTTTTGGGATATTGGCTTTCTGTCTGTGAGTCAGGGGAATGGATGGGGAGACGGTTCCATTCAGAAATTAGTTACCGGACTTCCGGAAAATGTAAGTATTGGTAATCCGACTTTTGCCAAAAATTCACCTTTTATTATTGCCTTTGATTATCTGGAAGAATTAATTGACCCGTTTTTTGGTCCTTACTGTGATTACTTCGTCTATGGGGTTAATATTGAAACCGGAGAGTTTAATTCCATTTTAAATGGGACAAGAATTGGCTTTCCCAGTTATTCGCCCGATGATCAATACATTATGTTCAACAGCCAGTCGGATGATATTTTTGGCACGACTCCGACACTCTTTGCTGCTCCGCTTAATCCGGACAAAATATCTTTCGCGGATGTCGGTGATTTTATTCAATTTAAGCAAGATGCCTACTGGAGCAATTGGTTTGCTACCGGGCAAAGGGAATTATTGTCTACTTCGCTCGAAAATAACGCACTTGCAGAATTTCGGGTTGAGGTTTTTCCAAATCCAGTGGATCACTTACTTCAATTGCAACTACAACTAGATAAATCCGAGGATGTATATTATGAAGTATTCAATCTGCTAGGTCAATCTCAGTTTTCGCAAAATTTGCCTAATGTATCCGGCGCGTATAGTGAGCGAATAAATATGAGGCACTTGACTCCAGGCGTTTATTCACTGATAGTTGAGATTGGAAACCAAAGAGGTACTTATAAAATAATGAAAAGGTAAGTTTTGGATTTCACCGCAAATATGCATTGGACTTTTAATCTAAGCCCAGATCGCTGCAAATACGTGCACCCTTCAACAAGTTCAGGGCAGGCTCTATCGATTTTTGCTGTCTGTTCGGTATGGCCTGCCAGGCGGGCTCACCATGATGGTGGCATGCTCTCCCATCCACTCGTGGTTCGCTCGCTCAAAGATCTACAAGATCTTCGCTGTGCCTCTGCAGGCACAATTCGCTCGTTCATGCCCACAAAAACCAATGGAGCATCCTGACGAGAGGTGTCAGGAACAAGCCCGCCTTAATTGCCCGCCCGTCCAGTCTTTCGGACGGGCACTTAGGGCTTTCATCACAAAACCCTAGTATATAGTTCCGGTTTAATAAACTCAAATATAAATTACAATACTTGGTGAGCTCAAAGTATGGATAAAATAGAAAGAGTGAAAAAACTAAAACCAATGAAAATCAATACCACATAACGCTAGAGCAGGGACAGACCAAAGACCTTTGTAAAAGGTCTCCTTCCAGCCTTGCGGTTCGCAGGCGAGTGTTCTTGAGCGATCCGGTTGCAATGCAAACGGGCGAGGTGCGGTGCACCTCGAAGTGACAAGAACCGCGGCAGCGGATGGGGAGCCTATTGTCCCGCAAAAGTTTGCCCCGTCCATCTGGCTGGCCAAGCCGGACAGGCTGGAGGCGAAAGAAGAATTATAAATGAGAATGACACGTATTCTCCTCTACTAATTACTGGAACTATTAAATTATGAAGTGAAGCAACTCAATTTTCACCGGCATCCTACCTCTTAAAATGCACATACGTGAAACACTCTGGCACATGTGAATCCCACACGCCATGTGGACTCCAGGCCCACCCTCCCGAGTCCTGTGCCGGGGGAGGAGATTTCTGTTGGTTGAAACGGGAAAAATCCATTCGCCAGGCGTCCCCATCCACGGGAGGTAATTTACGTTGATCGGGCCGGGCAAGCTCAGCCATTCCACTCCAGGGCAAAGCCAGTTCAACCGTCCAACCCTGATCGATGTCACTACTATCGTTGAGTGTGCCCTGAAATTGAACCGCTGATTTTAGTCCGGGAAAATCCCAATTCCAGTATCCGATGCGTGGCCCCCGGGGATGTGGCTTATAACCTACTCCGTGAAATGGCCGGACCAATTCTTTATTACGATCAAATTCGGGCAATGCGGCATAACCACTTTTTTTAAAAGCCTCTTCCCAAATAAAAAATACTTCATAAATGGTCCCGTAAGTGTTGATCTCAAATTCATAATAAGCATCTCTTCCGGCAATAAAAAGTTCTACATCATTGTCCTGATAGATGGGAGCATCACGTTGGGTCAGACTCGCTTGCAGATTTGGTTCCTCTACCCAATAAGCAACATAGAGATAATCTGCATCCCAAACCACAGCGGCTCTGGTGTCATATCGGGTAGCGTTGCCATAAATTAAATCACGAAATGCCGGAGATTGATCGACCTTCTGCCAGATAGGCTCATTTAAGTGGCCATCAAGCACAATTTTATCTTTAGTGTAGATGGCAGTGTAATGTGGTATTTGACTGGTGTCGCAGGGGATGGGTAAAATGGTGTCCTGAGATTCCTTAATATTTGAAATAGTTTGAATATGTTCCTTATTACTCCTGACATTAGTGATACCAGCCAACACGTAAAGACCAAGACATAAAGTCAATATTTTCATATGGAGAAATTAAGATTAAAGTACACTGCAAAAGTGGTGTATTTTACCGGATAAAGTAATAGTCTACCCCATGTTAAAAATCTCTTTTTACTTGGCTATTTATCTGACCACACTGCCAATTCATTACCCGCCGGGTCAAGAAAATGAAATCTCCGACCACCGGGAAAGGAAAAAATGTCTTTTGATATTTCTCCCTTTAACTCGATGATTTTCGTTTTTATTTTTGCGAGATCTTGATGATATAATACCACCAGGGCGCCATTTACAATGGGATCTTCAGATTTCTCAAAACCGCCCTCCAGTCCACTCTCTGCAAATGCCACATAAGTTGGACCGTAGTCGGTAAAAACCCAATCAAAGGCCTGGTGATAAAATGCCTTAATTTTTTCCAGATCGCTGGCTTTAAACTCTATGTAATTGATATGATTATCCTTTGGTGCCATTACCACCTACTTTACTTAATAATTTATGTATTGCGTTCAATTGGATTTTAAGCACGTCTGCCCGGAATAGAACTTCTCTGCGACATTCATGCCAATATAGAGAAATTTATGGAGCTGGTTCACGTTGATTTTAGTGGTATCATTATTGAAGCCATTAGTTTATTCCGCAGGTGTCATGCAATTAGAGGCGAGTGAAATGAAAAAGATCATCTTATGGTATTATATACTGGTCGTGGTGAATCCTACCCATGCTCAGAGCATCTGTGATTCCTTGAACCTTCATGTTAGTAATTCGCTACTGCAGGAAATTTATCAGCATGCGCAGCAAATCACTTCCGATGCATCGATAACACAACATAACGTGACTTTTTTGGCTGAGAATGAAATTGAACTAAATCCCAATTTTAACGTGAGTGGATTTATTTTCTTAGCTGATGTGCGTCCCTGCAATGAACATATCGCAATGCCAGCTCTTGAAGGTTTCGGCACCCAAACTTCCTTTGGTCGTGGACTGGGCGGGGAAGTATGCCATGTAACATCACTAGAAGATAGCGGACCCGGAACTTTCCGGGATTGCATTTCCAATCGCAACGGCACGATCACTAACCCCATACCACGTACGGTTGTTTTTGACACGAGCGGTACCATTACGCTACTCACTGATTTATCCATTCGACAACCGCATCTTACGATCGATGGTTTAGCGCCGATGCTCCTGGCATCACCATTGATAAAACCGGAGATGGAACCAATGGAGGCCTGACAATCAATACCTGGCCTGCGCAAGGTACCTGTGGTCATGATGTGCTGATTCAAGGTATCAGATTGGTGGGTGTTTGGAATGAAATGACCGAAACGCATTCTCAGGCAGCGGGTACATTTGGTATCGATGGGGAGGATCTGACCGGCTGCCTGGCAAATATTGTACTAAACCGCGTGACCATTCTTCAGGGTCAGGATGGCGCCGGCGACATTTGGGGCAGTGCCCGTAATGTGACCTACCAATATTCAGCTTTCTTACGTAATCTTCACCCAGTCACCATTAGTCACGCTCCCGGAGGCGAGCCAGCACAGGCGCGAAAGAACCTGAGCATCCACCACAATCTATTTGCCTACAGTCACGAAAGAACACCTCAGATTCGGGGCTGCAACAGCATGGTAAATTTAGAACAGAACATTATGCACCAATGGGATGCATATGGATTTGGCGGTGGTTATGGTACACGCATTCGTTGCAGAAATGGGGGCTGTCCCGATAGTATCAATATGATCGGCAACCACTACACCACAGCAAGTGTGTCTCCCAGTCAGGCACTTATATTAGGTGAGACTTCGGGCAATGATACCGATCAGATTATTATAGCACCCCAAGTCTATATGTCGGAAAATTTTCTGCCTCCGGAAAATGTCGATTTCGGCGCGGCTCTGGTTGAATTTCCCCGGGACCCCCAGGCGGCAGTTACATTCATTCCCAAAAATGATTGGATTGATAAATTGTTGCCTTTTATCGGGGCTCCGTTCCGCAAGGCGGATGAAAATCAAATTTTCAGCGAAGTCTCGAGTCAAATTGCTCAAGATATGTCCGGGAGCCCTTGAGTTTTGAATTTATGATAATCTTTTTCAGATTCTAATGCGATCAAAATATAAACTGCAATAACGAGATTCCCTGTCGTGGCAGCTTCATTTTAATTGTTGTTGCACCCTCTTCAACAGAGATCCATTCAGGTGAAGAATAGAGTTGCAATTGTCCCGCCCTTTCCAGTTCATCAATTTGCTTTTCAGTTGGTTGTTGTGGGGATCCCATTTTCAACCAGGTGCTGTAGGAATTACTAAATTGTTGATCAACTCGAAAGTGATGCATTTGTACCCGGTTTCCGGGCAATCCAGTTATCTCAATTTCCACCATCGCATCCCGGACTTCCAGGTCATTATCATCATGATAGTTCCAAAGCATAGCTGTGGCAGAATGCGCTCCTATAGCAGCAAGTGCATTAATATCCGCATTCTCTCCTCTGACACTCTCATTACGTACCCTGATAAAATCATATTCAAGATCTCCGTTGATCTCCACCCGATTACCTTCCATCATACCAAACATCCTAAATACATTCAGCACCGGCTTATCGACCCCATTAGTAGCCATGTCTCTAAAACCTGCATACCAAGGTTGATCCTCAAACTCAAAGCCCCAGGTTACCGCTCCCAATAGATTTACATCGAAGTGATTGGCTAAATCATATTTCCTGGCAAATGAAGCTGCAGTGTAACTGGCATACATAGTTCCATTGCGATAGGCATTATGTGGGTAGTCTGCCTCTGAGCAAGCAGCACATCCCTCGGGATCAGACTCGCCGATAATAATTGGTAAATGTTTTAATGACGGATATGATGCCACAATTTCAAAACCACGACTAATATCACGCAATTGTTTGCCCATATCCATTCTCACGATACCGTCAACAACCTTGGGACTACCCTTCGCATGAAAGGTGATAAAATCGAGTGGTGAACCCGTCTTTCCCGTGACATAATTTTTACCATATAACACATGATCCAGGAAGGTGCGTAAAAAATCGGCTGCACGTTCTGAACCAGGTCCGGTAGTTTCAGGGCCGCCAATTTTAGCGGACGGTAGTGCTCGCTTCACAGCATCGGCCGTATAATTGTACAACTTAATAAATTCATCCGTTGTCCCTCTCCAGTATCCTATGTCGGGTTCATTCCACAATTCCCAGTACCAGCTTTCCACCTCTTGTTGGCCATAGCGATTCACCGAATGCGTTACCCATTGATAAACCAATTCCGCCCATTTTTCATAGTCTTTGGGTGGATAGGCCCACCCAGTATAGATCTCCTCGTATTTCGCACCGGGTTTCCAATAATGACGATAAGGCTCAGGTTGGGTAGACAAGGCTTGGGGCATAAATCCTATCTGAGCCAGGGGCTTCATACCTCCTTCAATATAGGTGTCAAATATTCGATCTATTATAGTCCAATCATAAACGGGCTTGCCACTTTCATCTTCCGTATAAGCATTGGTCGATCCCCATTTTAATCCATAAGTTCCTTTTCCTGTAACCAGCAAACTATGTACCCGAAGATAGACCGGTACCGGACTCAATGACGCGATTTCAGACAGAAGTTTCTGACCATCTTTCATATAGGTGTAATTAGGTTCATCATGGCCCCAAAACGCCCAGATAGGTGGTAATTTCCCGATCTCCTTTTGAAAATCTATTTGAATTGATATGGGCTCGTCTGGATTGATTTGAGCACCCGTGGTCATAGGGAATGACATAAGCCAAAGTATGACTATAGTCGTGAATCCATATTTTATTTTAATCATGATTTATTTTGTATCAAAAAATCTCTTTGGCCATTGCTTCCCGGAGTAGCGGTAAGAAGAAAAACTGAGCCTCATTAAAGGTGAAACAATCCATCAGGCAAATCCCAAATTACGAAATAGCCCCCAGCAAAGGGCTCTCATTTTGCTGATGACGACATTTATCTTTTGAACACGGAGAGGGATTTTTACTTGAATTTCTCCAGAAATTTGCATGATTTCATCCATTTCTCACTGTGATCTTACTGCCCTTCTCTCATTTCTCCCATTATTTTCTTAAATTATATACTTTAATGTGCCATTATGTTGTCAAGAAAATTGCTCAGGGTAACTGCAGTTGCCTCTTTGCTCCTATTATTAGCCCAGCCCACTTTTACTCAGGATGATATTAGTTTTTTTGATTATATCTGCAAATATAATCAGGTAGAAGTCACCATTGAAGCAAGTCTTAAGGGCATTTTAAAGAAAAAGGATAAATATTTGCCGGCACATTTAATTTTCCGATCAGACAGTGTGGTTTTACTCGACACTTTGGCTGAAATACGCTCGAGAGGAAATATCAGGAAAGTGGTTTGCTATATGCCACCCACAAAAATTCGGCTCGATAAAGGCTACCTAAGGAGTCAAGGTTGGCTGGACTATCCCACGCTGAAAATAGTGAATTCCTGTTCTTATAGCGATGTGGCTGAGTCGTATGTCAACGTAGAGCATCTCATTTATCAGATTTATAATTTGCTGACCAATAAAAGCTTCCGTACAAAATCCGTGACACTGACGTATAGAGATAGTGATGGCAAGAAAAAACCGAGAACCTTCGATGGATTCCTGATTGAGCACGAGGATCAATTGGCGCATCGTGTGAATGGGGAATTGATTAGTCAGGATTATTTTCGTCCCGAATTGTTAGATAGAAAGAGTTACCTCGTCTTTAGCATGTTTCAATACTTGATCGGCAATACTGATTGGAAAGTCCGCAATAAACATAATCTGGAGATCATTAAAGTCCTTCAGGAAAAGAGCGTTTATCCGGTGCCCTATGATTTTGATTATGCCGGTCTAATCAATACTACTTATGCAGTGCCCCACGAGAGATTACCAATAAAGTCGGTTAAGGAAAGATTATATCTCGGACCTTGTCAAACTGCTGAAGAGGTCGAAGACTGCCGCAAGCTCTTTATCTCGAATAAAAATGCGATATACCAATTGATCGAAGGTGCCGGTCTGGATGAAAAGCAAGAGCGATCGATCCGGTATTATGTTGATAAGTTTTACGAAGAGATCGAGGACCAGCGAGTTGCTGAAATGACTTTTACCAATTGTGTTGATTATTGATTCAAAATTTATGCTGTATTTGATAAATCAAAAATATCGCTAAGGCCTGGTTTTATCTGTAAGTTTTAGACCAATAGAGCCTATAACTTAGGGGACGACGGCCAGTGATTGTTGCAGATGTTATCAGATCTGATCAAGATATACCTGAGTAATCCCTTGCGAAATTTAATCTTTTAAACAACGAATTGATAAACCGACCCATCTGACCGCATTGAAAGACTCACCCACTTCGTCCGAATTATACACCAAATTGCGATTGGAAGCGCCAGCACTGCCATCTTCGGAACTCCACCAGAGACCTAGATTATTTCGATTTATGAAGCCAATATTGTTGCGTAATCCCCCTGGTGTGCCAGTGAATCCACTAAGATTATTGTCCCCCTGATTATTCCCCACATGACCTGGTGTTCCAGATAGAGCCCATCCTAAAGTTACCGCCATAGATTTCGCAATATCGACTCCACTTCCCTGATAACCATAGCCGTTGTTTTCAAGGAATGTTGTTAAAGTATCCCAGTCAGCAACAGTTGGAACATGCCATCCTACTGGACAGACATTATGACTGTTTGAGTCAGCCCCAGTAAAAAAATTATACATTGCACCATAGATCGGATGGTTTGTGGAATCATTATTATACCAACAGTATGCAGGTGTGGTGAGGCCTTGCCAAATCAAATCATTGATCACTTTTGGAATTGAAGTACCGTCATTATATCTGGTTGTCCGTAAATTATCTGACATCCACCACTGACTACCGATTTTTACGGTATTATAAATATTATTGTCAATGTCGCTGACAGTTCCGGTGGTTGGTGGGGTTTTCCAAATACTAGATCCAGTCTTTAAATCTAATTCACCATCGTTCGAGAAGACAGTACCAAAGGAGCCATCACCCGCAATTATGACATCATCAAGAATTAGTGTACCAAGGTTCCAGACAACGCCCTTTGGGCCATTACCACCAAAGATCTTCAGGTTAATGATTTCCACTTTGGCGCCGGAAGTAACTTGAATTGTATTAACT
>JABDLW010000123.1 GCA_013001805.1 Saprospiraceae bacterium
CATCAGCACTACCCTGATGGTATTTTTTTGGAATCCGATTCAGCTGTAATTGAGCCCTATTTGAAAAGTCAAAATTGGCTGTCCACTGATGAAAAGCTTACCGGTTTTGAAAAACCTGGTGAAGGCAATATGAATTTTGTGTTGCGTATTTTAACCAACCAGCGATCTTTTATTCTTAAGCAGGCCCGTCCCTGGGTTGAAAAATATCCCCAAATCGAAGCTCCTATAGAGCGTGCAGCTATTGAAGCTCAAATTTTAAAGCAAATTGAGCAATTACCTGCCGTCAGCAGTTATTCTCCTCAATGCTTGGGTTTTGATGATCAAAGTTACATTCTATATTTAGAAGACCTTGGAGAAGGGGCAGATTATACCTTTATTTATCGGAGAGAAGAAGGATTATCTTCGGTCGAAGTAGAAGGTCTGACCACTTATTTAAGTCAATTGCATACGATGGGCCCTGATGTAGCAGATAAGTTCCCCTCCAATATAAAGATGCGGCAGCTCAATCACGAACATATATTTAGATTTCCTTATTCAATGGACAATGGGTTTGATCTTGATCCTATTCAATCCGGCTTGCAGGCAGCTGCGTTTCCTTATAAGAATGATGAGCGACTTAAGGAAAGGATCGAACGGCTCGGTGAAGTTTACTTGAGCCCAGGTAATGCTCTTTTACATGGAGACTATTATCCAGGTAGTTGGCTCAAAGTACCTAATGGAATTAAAGTGATTGACCTTGAGTTTGGATTTGTCGGTCCCCCGGAGTTTGATCTGGGCGTATTTATTGCTCATGCTGCTATGGCTGCTTTAGGGAAAGATATTATTCATCAGATCCGATCGTTATATCAATCTCCTTCTGATTTTAGTTCAGATTTATTAGCCGGCTTTGCTGGGACTGAAATATTAAGGCGTTTGATCGGAATTGCTCAATTGCCACTCGATTTAAGCCTGGAGGAAAAGAAGGACCTAATGCGTTTGGCCAGCAGTTGGATCACCACTGGGCGGTTTTAAATTTTCTGACCTACAAACCGAAATCTAACCAGCACATCCATTCCCTTGTCGGGAAGAGGTTGCCAAAAAAGGAAAGGAGCTATCTTTCCAGATAGCTCCTTTTCTTTTCTTTTCTTTTAGCAATGAAAATTTTTCAATAAGACCAGAGATCGTGTTCAAAATTGAAGATCTCTTGCTTAATTTTATCCGCTTCTAAAAGCAGGTCTACACCACTCAGGTAATCTTGCAAACGCCGGTCATACACATTAGATTCTTTATACACATAGCTTGCAAAATACCGCATTTCCAGTAAGTCTTCCCAGGTATTCGGGCTGGCATCGTTGCCTACATTAAATACTTTATGCCGGGATAAGATTTCTCTGCAATCCGGATAATATACCCAAAACATAGGTTTTGTAAAACGGTAATTGCCATTATCGTCAAATACATCGATAAGTGGTGCAATACCGAGAATTCTCACCTTAAGTGTGGAAGATTCTTCATCGAAGAACCAAACCTCCTTCATTCGGAATTGTTTTACATCTTCCGGATTAATTTCATTACGAACTACTTGTACCTGCTCTTCATACGTTTCCGGATCAAAAGTAATAACGGTATCTATTGTCGCTCCCATCGAAGCTACCTCGTCTGGGTTCAGCTCGAAGGTAAATTTATCGTCATCTGTACTATAGACACTTATTTCGCCCTCTATAGCGGCATTCATCAGGATGGAGAAAAAAGGCATTTCAGGATATGCAAAAGGAAGGTTCATTTTTTCCCTTACATCAACTACCCTCCAAATCCGTTTCTCCCAAAAGATATCGGCTTCGCGCATGGCTTCATAGGGCAAAAGACGCCTTTCATCGATCAGCCGTTTTTCGACAATATCATCCAAAGGACGATTTTCATCGGGTACACTAGCCTCTGTTCTGGTTGTTTCCGGTTGTTGGGCCATAAGCGGGTTGATACCCAGGCCCATGATCATGAATACAGCTATAATTTTTAGAGCGAACTTCATGGCTAAAAATTTTGTGTAGTTTATTTAATCTTAAATGTAATAGAAGGCAATCGTCGGCCTGCGGAATCACCGGGGCATCTAACTTTCACGTTATCAAAGTAATAGATGTCACCAGGCTTGGCCTGAGCAACCAGATTTTTAGCACGACCTTGATAACGAGGTCCTGGATTGACGGCTTCCACCGGATCCTGGCGCTTAGCCACTCGGGTCAAATTGTAGCCTTGTACATTACATTTAGCTTCGAAGTCAAAATTCTCTAATACGGCTGCTAACCCTAACTGCGCTTTAAATTCTCCACTTCCCATTGAGCCTCCATTCTTATTAGGGCCACGACCCAATGTTGGTACTGGATCAGGAATACGTTTTACACGGAAATCAAAAGATTTGTTGATTCCGGGTGCGCTAACTGAAATTTTAGCATCATTGGTTGGCTTTTTAGCCGTAACGATGTATTTTCCGTTGTTTCCTTTTACCGTCACACCCGATCCACTAACTTTCACCTGGTTACTTGAAGCACCTGCAACAGCAACTGAAATCGGATTGTCAACTCCTATGTAAAAAACGTTCATCTTGTCAGCAGAAACTGTTGCTGAACGCTCCCCAACTTCATATTCAAATTCAGAGCTTTCAGTAAATGTTTCTCCGGTAAGCGGGTTTTTAACATTAGCAGTCAATCTGAGATTTTGCTTTCCATAGGAATTGGCGATCTCACTATACGTACCTTTTCCTTCGTCGTTTAGCGGTATACTTTTGCCGTTGATTGAAATACTGGAAGTTTTTGCAAACTCGGAGCTATAGGCACCAATAGAAACTTCAGCTTCAAATTTCTCTCCTCTAATAACATAACCTTTTTTGGCATTCATCACCGGGAAGAACTTATTGAGCTTAATTTCTCTACCACCTACCAATTCGGCCATTTTGTTGACCAAGGTAGCTTCAGCACTTCTGGCATCCGTCTGTATTTTGGTCAGAACAGGAAGCGTGGCCACTATAGGCATTTGCTTGAACTTATAGTCGGACCAGGTCTTCTTGTCTTTATCCGCTTTATCTCTCCAGCTTTCATCAATACCCAGAGTGATATTTTCATTGATGTTTTTTATTCTGGCCTCAATTTCCGAATCGGTCAATTTTGCTTCAGCTTGTACATCCTCATCTTGGAGTGTTTTTTCAAAGACGGCTATCAATTTAGCTTTCGCCTCATTTACTCTCTCCATCAATTCTTCTCCTTTGCCTTCCTCTACCAAATATCTTGTAGTGAGGTCTTTATTTTTCTTCCCTCTTGGCAGACCATTGTAGAAGTCTTCCTCATCAACTGTCCCGTTTTTGTTGCCGGTTTCGTCAATTAAGAAAACTTTGATTTCTTCAATATAATCGACCAGGGCACTAACCTCATTTCTTACTTCTTTAATGCCAGCATTTAACGGTTCTCTCAATTTGGGTTTTTTCTCCAAAATGGGTTGAATCCCTTGTTCAGTGGCCTTAACACTCTCGCTGGTCAATGCATTTGACTCTTCCAGGCTGTTGTTGAGGTCCCAAAAAGCATTCATAATCTCCGCTGAGACATTAAGGGCAAGCATCGCTGTCAATACCAGATACATCAGGTTGATCATGATCTGGCGGGGTTCCTTAGGTATTGCCATATCCCTTTAAATTTTTGTTTTTAAAATTAAGTAAATAGATTAATTATGACTACCAATATTGGACATGGCTGTTAGTACATTCCCATAAACGGTGTTCAATGAGCCAAGGTTCTTAT
>JABDLW010000146.1 GCA_013001805.1 Saprospiraceae bacterium
ATGTATTTTAATGAGACACTAACATATTAAAATATTTAGTAATATTATAAATTACTATCTACTAGGATCTTACCTCCTGGGCCTTTGTTTAGGTGTCGGCTGGATTATTACTTCCGTATTTTTGATGGGAAAAAACCTGCTGGCTGCGGAGCTCCCATATCCGGTACTAAACTTCAACCACATTTTTCTGATACGCTTCAATAAAGGCTTGATATGTTGCATTTTTCCCTAGTATTTCCGGGTCGCCCATCACAATCACCTGTTCTTCAGCCCGCGTCAACGCTACATTTAATTTCCGGTCTACACCATCGCTGGAAAGAGAAATCAGGTTTGCCAGCTGAGATTCGGAATTCATGCATAACGAAATGATAATGATTTTTTTGGCTCCTCCCTGAAATCGTTCGACTGTATCAATCGTCAAACCATTTAAGTCAAGGCCGGCCTTTTGGATTTCGGCTCTTATTTGTGCGATTTGGGCACGGAAAGGTGTAATGATGCCAATGTCATCCATTTTTAATTCCAGATGGTTTGATTTATAAAGGTCGACCAGATGGGTGACAATTTCTGCTACCAGGTTGGCTTCGGCTATGTTGATCTTACTGTTGAATAATTCTGCCGACGTCACCGGCAAGAAGAGTACCCTTTGTGCAGCCAATATCGCGCCAAGGCCATTTTTCGGGAGGTCATGGAATGGTAAAGCTTTAGTCTGTCGTTGATCAAATTTACCGGGCAACACGTTAAGCATGCCGTCGTAAAAGTGCGAACTGGGAAACGCCATAATGTCCTGATGCATCCGACCCTGAAAACTCAATTTATCAAAAGCCCAGGTCCATTGTTCTTGCTGACACCGCGTAAAAATTCGCTCGAAATAAGAGCTGCCCAGATCGGTAAGTCCCACGGATAAAAGCGATGCGTCCTGAACCTTTAGTTGATCGGAGGATTGAGTAACTACGGCTGCGAGCTGCCGATGATCACCAATTAGGAGTATTTTTGTAAAGAGCGGAATCAGACCGGCCACCATGGGTTCCAGAACCTGGGTGGCTTCATCCACTATGAGACGATCAAATCTCTTCAATTCAAATAATTCGCCATTGCCCACTACCGATGAAATGGTACCTACCACAACGCGGGTTTTTTTGATAATTTTTCGCAGCGTATGTCTATGACTAATTCCCTGAGCTTTATGACTTAGCAATTTATCCACATAATCGGGGTGAGTAGCATATCGTGATCCTATACGTAAGAAATCATCAATCCCGCCCAGCGTCAATGCATGACAAAGTTCATCGACAGCGCGGTTGGTATATGCCAACAAAAGAATTTGTTCGCCAGTTTGATGGATCAGGTATTGCATCAGTTTCTTGACGATAATACTTGTTTTACCGGTACCGGGCGGACCCCAAAGCAGAAAGTAGTCCTGCGCCGACAGTATCTTGCCCATGATTTTATTTTGCTCGACAGTCAGCTCTGGATCAGAAAGCCAATTTGTCGGGGAAGGCGGGGCAGGAGGACGTAGTGTGAGAAAGCGTTTGCGGTCGGGAATGTCAAAGGAAGTCCATTTGAAAAGTGAGCGGTAAAGCATATTAAATCCGCTATCCAAAGAATCGTGTTCGATATTCCACAATTCATGTGACTGAAAAAGTGTATCGTTAAATTGCTTTGCCCGTAAACGGATAGTGATCAGATTTTCCGAAAGCCGGATAATTATTCCTTTAAATAATTGACTTGACAAAGGAGACCTGTTGACAAAACTGGGATAAATAATGGTAAGATCACCCTGCCTGAAATTAGCTAGTGTATTAGTGTGTTCGGTGCGTAAGAAGACGATGATGGGTTCAGCTTGGCTGGACCGATTTTCGTGAATACGCACATTGCTTAGAATATTAAACTGATCTTCTTTTTCACGGAGACCATTTAACCACAGAGCAGCCTGACCATTATTGCGATTATCTCCTTCAATGCCTATTTTTGCCAGACGGTGTTCACGGGATACCATGGCCATCATGGCAAGAAAATATTTTTTTTCCAATGTGGTCAGTGCGGTAAATTTTTCCAGCACCAACTCCATATCCCTTAGGGTATAGCCGGAGAGGCCCTTGGCCTTTTCCCGCATGAAATTTAAAAATCGTTCGGGATGTTCCAATATTTTATCCGCATTCGCAATTTGGAAATCGATAGCAATTAATTTATTTCTTACTGCCATGGCTTCATACTGCTGCGAACGCACAGCCGGGGCAAAGCGTAAATGATCGGTTTCTTTTGCGCTGTATAAAATATAATTGGTTGGTTTCAGCCGGTCTGCCGATGCAGATTTAATTAATAAATCGTACAATAGTGTCTGAACATAATGACTATGGCTCAGTCCATAAATATTGGGCCGGTAAGGTTGACCGGATTTAAGCTCAACAATTGCCGCATCATCCTCCACTTCGGGATTGTCATAAAGTACATCCAGTCGCCCTTGTAACCCATATTGTTCTGAATAAAATGTGGGTTCCAGGAAGGTATGTTCGATTAAAATGCCTTCCTTCTTAAAGCCTGACTGCACCACCATTTTTAAACTCACATAGTGCCTTTGGGCTTTCTGTACAATTTCCCTGGCCGTGGCATCATCAAACAATGAAAATGCGAGTGGATTGATCTGGAAAACATTACCTATCAACTCTTTAAAAGTCATATTGGGACGTGCCATCAGTTCATCCAAAAAATAATTGGCAATATTTCCCAGCATCAGATGCTTATTTGCTGGCACCGGTAAAAATCGCTTGATGAAATAGCTGGCTTCATAGATGCCATTGTGTCCAAAACAATTAGCCACTGCAGTAATGTCAATTAGAAAATCCGGTTGGATGACAAAAGCCCGGGGCAGATAAAATCCTTCCGTATCTATTTCTACATCCACAAGATTGATTTCCAGTGGTAATTTGAGCAGACCTCCGATCAATTCCACTGAGTCATTAAAAAGTTCGTTGCGATCGCTGAGATTATATCGGATTTTTATTTTTTTTTCTGGAACGGATTGATCGATAGCAATTAAGAGTTCATTGTCGTCATCTTTTTCTACGACGAGAACACGCTGGTAACGTTTAAATTGCACCACCTTATCTTCGCGATATTTATATATCGCTGCATCCGGTATTTTAGCGATTATCTCAGGAGGAGGTAGCGATTGATATAAAAGATGGATTAGATCTGCGCATATTTTCAAGCCTAATTGATAAATCAAATTGACTTCCTGGTGGGGCGGGGAATCAAGACGCTGCAATCGATCGGCTTCCCGCCGGAACCGGTGTAAGTTAAAGAGTAACCTTCCAGGCAAATTATATTGATGACCGGTATAGGCAATGATGCTAAAGAGGGTGTGAAATTGAATCCCCGTATTTTTCACTGCTTCTTTACAGATATTTATTAGTAGATCAAGCAGTAGAGATAATTTATTTTGTTCGGGAATTTCGCTCCGGACAATCTGTGCCAGAGATTTTATAAAGAGGCTACCATGCATTTCGGTCATGATTCTTGTCCCTTAAGTGTATGAATTAGATTCGCAATTTGTGCTGTGGTTTCTTCAATGTTTTTTAAGCCGTTTTTAAGGGCCTCTTTTTCGCTGACCAATTCGGACAAGACAGAAAAGGCTGAGGTTAGACCCATTACCCGGGTTTCTTCCGCCGAAAGTTTAACCGCTCCACATATCGCAATCAAGGGCTTTTGGTGTTTTTGACAGAGTCCGGCAATACCGGAAATTAATTTGCCCTGGGGCGATTGTGCATCCAGTTTTCCTTCACCGGTAATAACCAAATCGACTTTTAGAAGCTGGGTTTCTATGTCAAATTTTTCCAGGAAGAAATGAATGCCGCTTTGCATGGAAGCATCAAATAGTGCTGACATACCACCACCGACGCCACCAGCGGCCCCGGCTCCGTCAATTTGATTAAGCTCTTTGCCCGACCATGCTTCAAGTAGGGCTTGAAAGTGTTGCATGCCACCTTCTAAGTCGATCAGATCCTGCGTAGTCGCTCCCTTTTGCGGTCCATATATATAGGTCGCTCCGTTAGGTCCGG
>JABDLW010000168.1 GCA_013001805.1 Saprospiraceae bacterium
TTGAAATTTCTCCTATTACCTTTTTCAAACAACGTCGTCCCGGTAGGCACGAAATGTTGGTAAAGCAAGGTAATAATATGGTTTTCTCGTGCCGTAGGTACGATATCTGCTTATGGTGTCGAGGTGAAAAATAGGATTTTCATATCAGCATGATTGATCTTCCGTACCTACGGCACGGTGTATTCTTACCACGGTATTTGTGCTACCGAAGTGACGTCCCTACGGCACATTTGGTGGAGCAAAAGCAAAAGATTTTCTGCGGATTCCACAAAATACAGAAAGGCAATTCTAGGTATGTCTGCGTTATTTTCTTTTTTATCTCTTGCTCCCGGGGTTTTGCACCGGCTGGACATTTATCCCGCAGCAGCTTGTGGTGATATGCTGTGAAATCACAGGGTTTGCAAAAAGAAGTCGTTTGTATTAAATCAATGCGACTCTAAAACCTGTACTTTCCAATAGTTTGGTTTTCGTATTTTTGTGAAAGTGATCGTATAGTGATCGAAACAAATATTCTCCAACCACTTCGTGAGATTTTGAAATCCAATTGACCAATGAATTTGTCATATCTAAAACTTTATACCCTTTATCTGGCCTCACTATTTTTCTCTTGTGGACTCAAGACTGATCAGCCGGTTCAGCAATCAACCGTAAGCACGCTGCCGAATGTGGTGATTATTTATGCCGATGATTTGGGCTACGGTGATGTTGGAGCTTATGGGGCTACTGAACTGAAGACCCCAAACATCGATAAACTGGCAAATGGTGGGATCCGCTTTACCAATGGCTATGCAACCTCAGCCACCTGTACTCCCAGTCGTTATGCTTTGCTTACCGGACGGTATCCCTGGAGAAATAAAAATGCAAGGATTCTTCCCGGTACCGCCCCGCTTTTAATCGACACTTCCAGAATGACACTGCCCAGGTTGTTGAGAGAGCAGGGTTATCATACCGGAATCGTTGGGAAATGGCATTTGGGACTCGGAGAAGGTCAGGTAAACTGGAACGACCATATAAGCCCGGGACCCAATGAGGTCGGATTTGATTATTCATACATCATGGCAGCCACTCAGGATCGTGTACCCACTGTCTATATCCAAAATGGAAATGTAGTAGGTTTAGATCCTGAAGATCCTATCGAAATTGATTATCAGAAGAATTTTTCCGGAGAACCATCCGGAAAGGATAATCCCGAATTATTAAAAATGAAATGGCATCATGGTCACAACAATAGCATTGTCAATGGAATTCCCAGAATCGGCTTTATGAAAGGGGGTACCAACGCGAAGTGGGTTGATGAAAACATGGCGGATACATTCCTGGTAAAGGCTCAGGAATATCTAAAAAGAAATCAGAATAGGCCATTCTTTTTGTATTATGCTCTGCAGCAACCGCATGTGCCGCGGACACCGCATCCCCGGTTTGCCGGTACTTCGGGACTAGGTCCACGGGGAGATGTGATCGTGGAAGCGGATTGGTGCATCGGTGAATTTATGAAGACACTGGAACAGGAGGGGCTGCTCGAAAATACGCTGGTGATTTTAACCAGTGATAATGGCCCGGTATTAAATGATGGATATTACGATGATGCAGTGGAGAAACTGGGTAATCATATGCCGTCGGGTGTTCTGCGGGGAGGAAAATACAGTTTATTTGAAGCAGGTACCCGGGTACCTTTTATTGTTTATTGGGAAGGTAAAATCAAACCCATGGTCTCCGATGCCATGGTTTGCCAGGTCGATTTATTGTCGTCCATTGCTGAATTAGTTGGTAGTAACTTTAGAAGTGAAGATGGGGAGAATTTAATCGATGTGATGATGGGCAACAGCAATCACGGCCGGGAAGAACTCGTCCTGGAGGCAACTTCCCGCACCGCATTTCGCAAAGGTGATTGGGTTTTAATCCCAGCTTACGACGGGCCGGCTGTGAATAAACAAGTTAATATTGAATTAGGTAATGCTAAGGAAGCTATGCTATTTAATTTGCGGGAGGATATATCGCAGCAACATAATCTCGCAACAACCAATGCAGCAAAGCTTTCAGAAATGATCCAATCATTTGAAAAAATCCGCGGCCAGGATTATAAAGATGTGGAAGATTTGGAATTGAAATAGAAGGTCAATCCAATCGATGTTAGTTGCATTACTTGCAGGAGAAATCAGGAGGTTGAATTTTCTTTAGATTATATTCTTTCATAAAAGTGCAAAATAATGCGACCAGTTTTTGTGTTTTCGCTCGTATGTACTCTGTTGTTTTCTAATAATTCGATAGGTCAGGTTTTCCTTGGATCTACCTTGCCCGATTCGAAACTCCTTACCTGGGAGGGAGATATCGCCTCCCGCTTAATTGACTCTTGTGATCATTTTTTATTAAGAGAAATTGATCAATCTCTCAAAAGAAGAGCTGGTTTCTGGAACAGAGATTTTAGTTCACCTCAGAACTATGTGACCTCCATACAACCGAATCGTAAGACTTTTGCCGGATTAATTGGTCTCAAAGAAGGCCGGGTGGATTTTGATTATCCTGACACGCTGGCGGTGGTGGGATATGGCCCTGGTTACACCATTTACGAAACCCGGTGGCCGGTATTTGGTCAGGTGCACGGGGAGGGCTTGTTGGTGCTGCCGGATCATGCTCCGGATCGAGCGGTCATCGTTGTTCCCGATGCAGACCAGCTGCCTGAGGATGTGCTGGGTTTAAATAATTCCCTACCCGATTCCCTTCAGTTAGCCCGCAGATATGCCGAAATGGGGATGTGTGTTTTGATTCCCACAATCATTGATCGACAGACAACTTTCAAGCAATTGAGTAACCGGGAATATATTTACCGGTCCGCATTTGGTCTGGGTCGACATATCATAGGTTATGAGATCCAGAAGATTCTGGCGGGAGTAGATTGGTTTGCCAAATCCAGCATAAGAGATATTGCCGTGGCTGGCTATGGCGAAGGGGGCCTCCTGGCATTTTATGCCGGTGCCACGGATACCAGAATCGACGAAACCCATGTAGCCGGATATTTTGGATCCCGGCAACATGTTTGGCAGGAACCGGCCTATCACAATGTATTTGGACTTTTACAACAATTTGGCGATGCCGAGATTGCCAGTTTGATTGCGCCGAGAAAATTAGTGATTTATAACAATTTGGAAGGCCCAACATTAGAGGTTCCTGTCGGCACCGGAGGTAAACCCGGCCGACTTTTCTCGCCATCCGTCGAAGAGATCAATGCAGAGCTTGACCGGTTGAAGCAATTAGTGTCCGGCTTACCGTGGCAAGTAATGGTACAAAAGGCAAAACCGGCGGAGGGGCTCCCACCGGAAGTACTGTACTTGCCGGACTCGAAGACAAGACATGAAAGGCAACTGATGGAACTTGATTTCCACAATCAGTGGCTGTTAGTTGAAAGCCCCTACGTCAGGAAAGAATTTATGATTGATCTAAATACTGATTCGACCCTGGAAGTTTTTCAGGAATCCGCCACAACTTATAGAAAATATTTTGCTGAAGAAGTAATTGGAAAATTTGAACATGCACTTTTGCCTTTCAATGCACGTACCCGGAAAATCGAAATCGAAAGTGCAAATGTTTCCGCTTATGAAGTAGTGTTGGATGTCTTTTCCGGAGTGTTTGCCTACGGAATTCTAATGGTGCCAAATGACATTAAATCGGGAGAAAAACGACCAGTGGTTGTGTGTCAGCATGGGTTGGAAGGTCGGGCACAATCAACGATTGGCGAAAAAGACTACCGTGCCTATAAAGCATTTGCCACTCGACTGGCAGAGAGGGGATATATTACTTTTGCACCGCAAAATATTTACATTTTTGAAGACCGGTTTCGTACCCTGCAATTCAAGGCAAATGCAATAAAGAAAACCTTGTTTTCGATTATGGTGCCACAACATCAGCAGATCACCAATTGGTTGGGATCCCTGGATATCGTGGATGAAGATAAGATCGCTTTTTATGGTTTGAGCTACGGTGGCAAGTCGGCCATGCGTATACCTCCATTGGTTGATAATTATTGTCTGGCTATCTGCTCCGCGGATTTCAATGATTGGGTTTGGAAAATAGCTTCGAGCCGTAGTCCCTATAGTTATATTCTGACCGGTGAATATGAAATATTTGAATGGAATTTAGGTGGCACTTTTAATTACTCCGAGATGGCTGCATTAATTGCTCCCCGACCGTTTATGGTTGAGCGCGGTCATTTTGATGGTGTCGCTCCAGATGAGAGGGTGGCTCATGAATATGCCAAGGTGCGATATTTATACCAGGCGAAGTTGGGCATCGGAGATCGCACCGAAATCGAAT
>JABDLW010000184.1 GCA_013001805.1 Saprospiraceae bacterium
GATCATTGGGAGTGTAGTTATTCCTTGCCAGGAGTAGAAGCGGTCTTGAAATTTCCGGTACAAGCTTGGCATCGAGTCGGTCAGCTAGCATGGCAGCCAGAGTTGTCTTCCCGCTGCATTCTGGTCCGGATACGATTATCTTTGATATTTTCAAGTTCACATATTCTAGGACATTAAATATAATAGTTCGACCCCTTAGTAACAGGATGATCATGACGAACTATATGATCGCCGTTAAAGCAATTTTTCATTTGGCAGTAAATCTAGGTGCCCTTATTATAGTCACCAAAGTTGCACTTTAATTTACCTCATGTTGATATGAATGCATAAAAAGATGAAAAATCTCGACTTGGTCACTTGAGATGCACCAATACTTTCTCCATATTTGTAGTTGATGATCTGATGCGATACCCCGCACCAGAGCCGCACAGGTTGTGACCAATTAGAAGTGGTGCAGGCAACCATAGCACCACAGCCTAATGAACTATTGATTCAGGCGAAGGGTTAGATGTCTCATAGGATCATGAGGTAAGGGAAACATATTTTAGAATGCTATTGAAAACTTATGCACGATATAGAACCACACCATCTCTGGAGAGACAATTATATAGCTTCGGAAGACAGGAGGTCCCCTCATTTTGGACGGATTTACGATGAATTCACATTCAGTAACCGTATTTATAACTACTACATTCATCCGCAGTGGGATGAATTTGGATCAGCCACCTTATATGCTAAGATATTGTATGTGGACTATGAGGAAAGAACGGCTATTATTGAGTTGATAGGCGAATGGAACGATTGCTTGTCCAACGATGTACTGTTTCTCAAACAGAATATTGCTGATAGCCTTACCCGTGAAGGGATTTCCAAGTTTGTTTTGATCATGGATCATGTGCTCAATTTCCATGGGTCAGATGATTGCTATTATGAAGAGTGGTACGAAGACATCATGGATAACGAGGGATATATTTATATGTTAAATTTGCAGGAACATGTATTTCGAGAAATGCAGAAAACGGGCCTGGATGTCTATGTTCGGTTGGACCTAAGTCTACAACTTCCCAACTGGAGGGCATATAGTCCCAAGGGATTGATCGGAGAAATTGAAGCCTGGAGTACCCCTCAAGTACGTCGACTCTTCTAATTTAGTATAGTGTTTAAATCCGGATTTGTTAATATAATAGGCAGGCCTAATGTGGGTAAGTCCACACTCACCAATGCTCTGGTGGGAGAAGATATGTCAATTATCACCTATAAGCCACAGACTACCCGGCATCGGATTCTGGGTATCGTTACGGGTGACAATTTTCAAATGATATTTTCCGATACACCGGGCTTTGTGCATGATCCATCATATAAGATGCATGAAAAGATGAACAGATATGTTCATACGACCTTTGAGGATGCAGACATCATGTTGCTTGTAGTCGACCACGAGGATCGCTACCAGGAAGACCATATTCTCATTCGAAAGCTCAAATCGCTTGCCTGTCCTATTTTCATTATCATTAATAAAATAGATTTACTACAGGATGCCGAATCACTAAAACAGATCGAAAGTCATTACGAAAAGCTCCTGCCTTCAGCTCTTATATTCACCATTTCTGCGCTAAAGGGACAGAACATTTCCCAGTTATATGACAAATTACTCTCTAGCTTGCCCGAGGGACCTGCCTATTTTCCTGCAGACCAATTAAGTGATCGTACGGAGCGTTTTTTTGTGAGTGAGATGATACGGGAAAATATATTTCTATTATACCATGAGGAAGTACCTTACTCCTGCGAAGTAGTCGTGGAGTCCTTTAAAGATGAGCCGGACCTGGTGCGTATCGAAGCCATCATATTTGTAAGTCGAAAAACTCAGCAGGCCATTTTGATCGGAAAAGGTGGCAGAGCGATCAAGCAGCTGGGAATAGACTCCAGGTTGAAAATTGAGGCGTTTCTTGAAAAGAAAGTATTTTTGCAGCTTCGTGTAAAAGTAAGGGAAGACTGGCGGAACAACGATCAGCTTTTGCAGCGCTTAGGTTATAATCAATAAGGCACCAACTTCCTTTACTTCACTTCTTTAACTCAAGATCACCGGAATGAGTAATATCGTGGCAATTGTAGGCAGACCCAATGTGGGAAAATCAACCCTTTATAATAGGTTGATTGGGGAGCAGGAAGCCATTATCGACAATGTCTCTGGTGTTACGAGAGATCGATTATATGGTACCAGTGATTGGAACGGTGTATCTTTTACGGTCATAGACACAGGGGGTTTTGTACATGGCTCAGACGATATATTTGAACGGGCAATCCGCAGGCAGGTAAAAATTGCTATTGATGAGGCGTCTGTTATCATTTTCATGGTAGATGTAACGACCGGCATAACGGATCTGGATGAAGAAGTGGCCGCGCTGCTCAGAAAAGGTCAAAAACCAGTAGTACTCTCAGTAAATAAAGTCGACAACCATACCAGATTGCTCGAAGCCAATGAATTTTGGAGCCTGGGATTTGAGGACACTTTTTTTCTCTCTTCGATTACAGGCAGTGGGACCGGTGAAATGTTGGATGTTCTCGTGGAAAAATTAGGTCAGGAAACTGAAGAACTCCAGAAAGATGTTCCGAGAATTGCAATAATTGGCCAACCTAATGTGGGCAAATCTTCACTCACTAATGCTCTATTAGGAGAGGAGCGAAACATCGTAACTGAGATCGCGGGCACCACCCGGGACAGCATTCATTCCAAGTATACAAAGTATAATCGTACATTTTATTTGATAGATACTGCCGGATTACGAAAAAAGGCCAAAGTACATGAAGATCTGGAGTTTTATTCCACAATTAGGGCAGTGAGGGCCGTAGAACAATCAGATGTATGCATTCTATTGATAGATGCCACCACAGGGATAGAATCACAGGACTTACAGATATACCAATTAGCCGTCAAACGTAAGAAAGGGATTGTTATCGCTGTCAATAAATGGGACCTGGTCACGAACAAAGACACCAACTCTGCCCGCGACTTTGAGCAAAAAATACTTTCCAAGCTAGCCCCATTTAATGATGTTCCCGTGGTGTTTATATCGGCATTGGAAAACCAACGAATTTTTAAGACGATGGAACTTGCATTGGAAATTTATGAAAAGAGAAAAACGAGAATTAAGACCTCACTACTTAATGAGATCATGCTGGCTGCCATCGAAAAATACCATCCTCCTGCCTATCGCGGAAAATTTATCAAGATTAAATATGTGAGTCAACTTCCCAGCAAAACCCCCTCTTTTGCTTTTTTCTGTAACTACCCAACTTTACTAAAGGATAGTTATCGGAACTACCTCGAAAATCAAATACGAAAAAACTTCGATTTTCACGGAGTACCTATATCCATTCATTTCAGAGAAAAATAATTTACATGAAGGTAACGTATACTGATATTGAAGGTCTCCTTATCATTGAACCTAAGGTCTGGCCTGATAGCCGTGGATATTTTTTTGAAAGTTTTCAATACGACCGATATATGGAAGCGGGTGTATCAGCACCCATGATACAGGATAATGAGGCGTTTTCAGGTAAGGGTGTATTAAGGGGTTTACATTATCAGGTACCACCGATGGATCAGGGAAAGCTGGTACGCGCCATAACCGGATCTCTTCTCGATGTAGCTGTTGACATTAGACCCGGGTCACCAACTTATGGCAAACATCACTCCATTATTCTAAGTGATCAAAATAAACTGCAATTCTATATTCCACCTGGTTTTGCCCACGGATACTTATGCCTCTCAGACGACGTCATATTTGCTTATAAATGCAGCAATTACTATTCGAAGTCTGATGAGGGGGGAATTATATATAACGACCCTACATTAAACATCGATTGGCAATTTGACCTGAATGAAGCCATAATATCCGAGAAAGATCTTCATTTACCCTATTTTGGAAATCACAAACCATGGCCTGTCCAAAAATGAAGCGGATATTAGTCACCGGAGCATCGGGTCAGCTTGGTCAAGAGTTTGGCAGGCTTGCCATGGTAGTAAAATCAGCGGAGTTTGTTCTATTATCCAGAAGCGAGTTTGACATATGCATGCCAAGTGCACTTGAGAGAATTCACGAATATAGACCTGAGGTCATAGTAAATTGCGCGGCTTATACGGCGGTTGATTTAGCTCAGAATAACGCTAAAGATGCATTTGCCGTGAATGCCACAGCTGTGAAAAACCTGGCCTGTGCAGCAGCTGAATTGGATATCCCGATGATTCATTTCTCCTCCGACTACGTTTATCACAATAACCTTCGAAAACCACTGAAGGAAACCGACCCTACACGTCCCAAAGGTGTATATGCAAAATCAAAACTAAAAGGTGAAAAACATTTCCTTGCCAGTCACGATTTTCCCATGATCATCAGGGTGTCCTGGTTGTACTCTGAGTACGGCCATAATTTTCCAAAAACAATCATTAATCTTGCCGCCAAACGAGATGAGCTAAATGTTGTAAATGATCAAATTGGTGCACCAACAAATGCCAGGGATCTTGCGGCAGCAGTCTGGAAAATTATTGAGGAAAGCAAATCTACAGCTGATTGGAATAAAATTTCCGGTATCTATAATTACAGCAATGACGGTACCGCTAGTTGGTATGAGATCGCTAAATTTCTAGTTGAAGAATCCAGTGGCTCTTGTCGGATAAATCCCATCCCCAGCAAGGAATTTCCCACCGCTGCACCAAGACCCCGGTATAGTAAATTAAATCTTAGTAAATTCAAGGCAACTTTTCATCAGGAAATCAGGCACTGGCGCGACAGTATGGCTGATTGTTTGAAAATCCTTGAAACGAAACATCAATAGATTCGTTATTAACTAAAGAATGAATTTTTTGAGATGAACAGGTACCTCGAGCGCATCTATATAAATATGCAAGAATTGATTTGCCGGGCGGGCATACTGATCCTGGCTATATCAATGAGTCTCACCCTAAATGCTACGCACAACCGGGCGGGTGAAATTACTTACGAACAAATTGGAGAGCTTTCTATTCGTGTTACGATTACTACCTATACTAAAACGAGTAGTTTTCAAGCAGATCGGGATACTCTCGAGCTACATTGGGGCGATGGCACCAGCACAAAAATCGGACGAGTAAATGGCTCTGGCGATGTCTTGCCCAACGATATCAAGCGTAATTTTTATGTAGGTGAGCACACTTATCCAGGCCGCGCCACCTACCATATGTATTTTACTGATCCCAACAGAATAGCCAATATTCTCAATGTGAATCATCCCAATTCCATTAAAATCGAGTTTCATCTTCAGACGAGTTTCACCTTCCTTAATTCACAATTTCAGGGCTCCAATAGCTCAGCGATATTGCTACAGCCTCCAATCGATTTTGCCTGCGTGGGTCAGCGATTCATTCATAATGCAAATGCCTTTGATCCCGATGGAGACAGCCTTGCCTATGAGCTGATCGTGCCTCTCCAGGATGTGAACTCCGTAGTACCTAATTATCAGTTCCCCGACCAGATCTCGCCGGGAGCCAATAATCGCCTGACTTTAAATCCAGTGACCGGAGATCTTATATGGGATGCACCTCAACGTACAGGAGAATATAATGTGGCATTTAAAATTCTTGAATACCGGCAAGGTGTGCTCATAAATTCGATTATCAGAGACATGCAAATCCTGGTTGAAAATTGCGAAAACCAGCCACCGGAAATCGAAGTGATCGAGGAGATCTGCGTAATAGCTGGTGACTTAGTGATGTTTGATGTCCGCGCCACTGATCCCGATATGCCAGCTCAGCAACTATCTCTAACTGCTCTTGGAGGTCCGATGAATGTAAATGTTAGTCCTGCGATATTTTCGATCGACGGCTCATACCGTAGTCAGCCGGTGGTTGGCACCTTTTCCTGGCAAACTCAATGCGAACATATTGCCGAGCACCCTTACAATATGGTTTTCAAGGCGGTGGATGATACACGTGACACAACCGGCCTCGCTACTCTAAAACATGTGCGGATCAAAGTAATTGGTCCGCCTCCCGAAAATGTGACTGCGATTTCAATCAATGGCGCTCATAGAATTTCCTGGGATCGCCCATACGCATGTGAAGTCACCGAAGAAGATTACTTTCTTGGATTTACCGTATGGAGAAGACCCAATAGTAACCCCTTCCAGCCAGACACATGTACTCCTGGCCTGGAAGGAAGAGGTTATACTGCCATCGCCTACGATGTAAAAGAATTTTCTGATGGCAGGTACTTCTTCCTCGACACCGATATCGATGCCGGTCAAACTTATTGTTATAGGGTAACGGCAGCTTTCGCTTTCCTCTCCATTGCCGGCTACCGCTACAATCATGTCCAAAGCCTCCCATCAAATGAGGACTGCGCCGGCCTGAAGCTGGACAAACCTTTCATGACAAAAGTTTCGATTGACGAGACAGATGTATCTAATGGAGTTATTGCTACAGAATGGACCCGGCCAAGCCCTCTCGAAATTGATACACTCGTATTTACCGGACCCTATCGATTTGCTTTGATGCGCGGCGATGGGTTTGATCCTGCAGTATTCGTTCCGGTGGCAGGGGCAGATTTCACCAGTGAGACATTTGCCGGCCTAACAGATACATCATTCATCGACATGACCGGTCTTAACACTCAAGATCAGGTTTATTCTTATCAGGTAGCATTTTATGTCAATGGCCAGCAACTCTTTAGTACTTCAGATAAAGCTTCAACCGTCAGACTAAGCAGCCAGGGAAGCGACAATGAGATACTACTATCCTGGGAAGCAGATGTACCATGGCAAAATTATCTTTTTCATATCTATCGCAAAGACAATTCACAAAGTGATTTTACGCTACTTGGTACCAGCAATGTCAATTCTTACAGAGATATGGGACTAGTTAATGGTGAGGAGTATTGCTATTATATCCAAACAACTGGTACCTATGGGTTTTCGAAATTGCCTGAACCTTTGATTAATCTATCACAAGTCTCCTGTACTGAACCGGAAGATGCTGTACCACCCTGTATTCCCATCCTGTCGGTTCAAAATTCATGTGACAATGAAGATCTAACCGTTGGAGGTCTATTCATCAATCAACTCTCCTGGAAAACACAAACGCCTTCATGTGATAGTCCCGACGATGTAGCAGGTTTCCGGATATTCTATAAACCTCGCCTGGATAGTGCCTTTACCTTCCTGGCTGAAGTAGATGCTGCTACTACGATCTTCGACCATGGCTCAGAATTTGGAATTTCTGGATGTTATGCTGTAACATCATTAGACTCATTGGGAAATGAAAGTGATACAAGCAATATAGTTTGTGTGGAAAATTGTCCTTTTTATCAATTACCCAATGTTTTCACACCAAACGGAGATCAGGCAAACGATATCTTTCGTCCATTCCCCTATAAGTTTATAGATCATATTGACCTGAAAATATTCAATCGCTGGGGTCAACTAGTCTTCGAAACAATGAATCCTGATATTGAATGGACCGGCGTGAATTCTGCCGGGAAGGACTTGTCGCAGGGAGTCTATCAATATGTCTGCGTGGTATATGAAGCCAGTGTTGATGGACAAGGTGAAAGTACTAATGTCCTTAAGGGGTATATTGAATTGATCCGGTAGATGTTCACAGGTATCATTGAATGTCTTGGTGAGATAGAAAAATTGGAACGGCGGGGATCCAATCTCATCATCACTGTGAAGTCCACAATCGCCAACGAATTAAAAATCGATCAGAGTCTGGCACACGATGGAGTCTGTCTGACGGTAGTTCATGTCAGTGAGAACAGTCATCAAGTGGTTGCAGTTGAAGAGACCCTGCAGCGGAGTACACTTGGTGAAATCACGATTGGTCAAAGAATAAATTTGGAACGGGCTATGCTTTTCGGTGGTCGACTTGATGGCCATCTGGTTCAGGGACATGTCGACGATCTCGGAAAATGCGAGAAGATTCAATCCCGAGATGGAAGTTATGTTTTGACTTTCTCCTTTCAACCCGATCATGCACATTTACTCGTCAATAAAGGTTCCATAACTATCAATGGAGTGAGCCTGACCGTAATTGATCCGGGAGAGGATCACTTTAGTGTCGCTATTATTCCATACACCTGGAAGCACACCATGTTTCACGATTTGGCTACGGGAGATGTAGTCAATCTGGAGTTTGATATTATGGGTAAGTATTTTGCCCGAATGATGAGTGCCTATTACAAAGAGGAAATTCACGGATCAACAGGTAAAGAATGAGAGCAAAATCATAATTGTCTTTGCTCTCAACAATGTTTTGAATGCAAGATTCCCAAATATCGAAATTTAATCGATTTCGATATCATGCCGGAAACTTTCAAAACCGGCAAGTTTGGGTAGTGACACCTGCAAGATTCCATCTTCATATTTAGCGGAAATAGATTCCTTATCTATTTTCTCATTGAGTTGAAAATACCTTTCAAACTCATTTGTGGTAAATTCCTTTCGTCTCCATCTGCCCTCATTATCTTCTTCCCGATCCTGTTTAGCGTGAATCACCAGTGTTTCGTCTTTGATACTCACGTTAAAATCAGATTTCTCGAATCCCGGTGAGTAGACATATAAGATATATTTGTCATCCAATTCTTCTACGTTTGCAGGAGGGTCTTTTTCCCACCGATCTAATTTTTTGTGGAAATTTTTAAAAGCATATCCTCCGTAGCCATGTTTGTGCATTTTTCTTATAAAATGCGCTTGTCTGTTACACATAATTTAATTTTTTTAATGATTAACAAATTTTAAAAATGGGTTGAAAAGTGATTTT
>JABDLW010000192.1 GCA_013001805.1 Saprospiraceae bacterium
ACCCAGGCTAGCGCCATTACTTTCCTTTCGACGCCGGGACAAGGATACGCCGATGGAATGGGTTTTGTACAATTCTATTTTGGATTGCCCATTGCCATGGTGATATTATGTGTGACTTTCATTCCGATTTATTATAAACTGAAAGTTTACACTGCCTATGAATTTCTCGAAGGAAGATTTGATTTGAAAACTAGATCTCTGGCGGCATTTTTGTTCTTAATTCAACGGGGATTGGGGGCTGGTATAACCATTTATGCACCAGCAATAATCTTAAGTACGATCATGGGTTGGAACTTAAATCTGACCAATTTAATCATTGGATTACTGGTCATAACCTATACGGTCTCCGGTGGAACCCGGGCAGTAAATGTCACTCATAAATTTCAGATGTTAGTGATTTTCGTAGGAATGTTTATTGCCTTTTTTCTCCTCATTTCATATTTACCCAACGGTGTGTCATTTTTGGACTCCCTAAAAGTAGCTGGAGCAACCGGAAAGTTAGAAACTGTAGATTTTTCCTTTGACTGGAACAATCGGTATACGTTTTGGTCAGGCATTACCGGAGGACTATTTCTCATGCTAGCCTATTTCGGAACCGATCAAAGTCAGGTACAGCGATACCTGTCAGGAAAATCAATTAAAGAAAGCAGGTTGGGATTAATATTCAATGGACTCCTGAAAGTGCCGATGCAATTCTTCATTTTATTAGTGGGGATCATGGTCTTCACATTTTATCAATATCACGAAGCACCAATCTTCTTTAATGCCGCGGAATATGATAAAGTAATGGAGAGTTCATTCGCGGGGGAAATGACCGTACTGGAAGAACAAAAATTGGAACTGGAAGCAGCCAGGCAAACTCTTAATGCTGAATTTCTGGTTGCCGACCGCAATGAAAATGAATTGGCAATCACTTCCATTAAGGAACAAATGATCGGTAATGAGGCCGCGCAAAAAGATGTACGTGAGCAGGCCAAAGCAGTAATTAAAAAAGCAAATCCAAACGCCGAAACCAACGACCGGGATTATGTCTTTATTTCATTTATTCTGAATCACCTTCCTCAGGGCCTTATCGGTTTACTACTTGCAGTCATATTCTCAGCAGCCATGTCATCCACTGCCTCCGAGCTAAATGCATTAGCCTCCACCACTACGGTTGATATTTACAAAAGAAGCGTGGCACCGGAAGGAACCGAAGGTAAGTATCTACGTGCTTCAAAGCTTTTCACTTTGATGTGGGGATTGTTTGCTATTGCTTTTGCTTGTTTCGGTACGCTTTTCGAAAATTTGATTCAATTTGTCAATATCGTGGGGTCATTGTTTTACGGAACTATACTGGGTATTTTTCTCGTAGCTTTCTACATCAAATCGATTAAAGCAGAAGCCGTATTTATTGCGGCCATTCTAGCCGAGGCCTTGGTTGTAGTCACTTACGTCACCAGTGACATCGGCTATCTTTGGCTAAACCCACTGGGTTGCCTGGCGGTCATTATTTTTGGGGCGATACTGCAACCTCTCATACCAACGAAAATCGTCCGGGCAGAATCATAGTTGTCGACCTGTCTTGGGCCATTCGTATTTTATAATAAATCCAAATTATTGGTTGAAAGGTAGTTATAAATCGAATCTGTTTAACTTACCTTCATTTATAATCCAAAGTCATGAATAGATTTACCAAGAATGTATTAATGATCGGCGCAATAGCTATCATGACAGCCATCATCCTGGGGGCTTTTGGAGCTCATGCACTACAGGATAAATTGAGTGAGGAGTCACTGGAAGTGTTCAAAACCGGCGTCCAGTATCAATTTATGCACGGTTTTGCTATATTGATATGCGGGCTTCTCAGCTTGCAATTAGCAGAAGCCAGGATGCGCAACCCGGTCATTCTGTTTGTTCTGGGCACCATCTTTTTCTCTGGCTCCCTATACCTGCTTTCCACAAGGGAAATCACGAACCTGGATTGGCCGTTCCTGGGACCAATAACTCCTCTGGGTGGGCTCTTTTTTATTGTCGGCTGGCTTTTATTTGTCATGCAAATCGTTAAGAAATAATTAAGTTAGGGGTAATCTTGATAAGTGTTTCTTATATTAGTAGATTGTCCCAAATCATGTAAAATATTATACCATGCGAAAGTCAGTACTCACGGTTTTAATTGGTCTTTTAATTGCAGTTGGCGGTATATCCGCACAGAACTATGACAACGCTGTTGGCCTTCGATTGGGCTGGGGTTTCGGAGGTTCGATCAAGCATTTCTTTGATGACTCTAAAGCCGTTGAAGGAATTGTCCAGTTTGGAGGTTTATATTCCCGGTATGCGCAGATCACAGGCTTATTTCAAATTCATAAGCCTTTGGACGATGTCGCACCAGGCTTACAATGGTATTTTGGTGGTGGTGGTTTCGTAGGATTTTTCAGTGGTTTATATTCTGCCCGCTCCACTCGAATTGGCGTTGTAGCAAACATCGGTCTGGACTATGCTTTTGAAGACCTGCCTCTCAATATTTCACTGGACTGGGCTCCCGGGTTTGCCTTCGTTGGCTTTGGAAATTTCTTTGGTGCCAGAACCGGTGGTCTTGCCGTGCGTTATATATTCTAAATATTAGTTTACATACGTATGATCAAACGAATTTTAACTATCTCTCTGATAGTTCTGGGCTCCTTGTTTACCACGGAGAGCTATTGTCAAATGTATGATTCTGCTGCCGGTCTGCGAGGTGGAACGGGGGCAACTGTGTCCTACAAGAAATTTCTGGGCCGGGCCATCGCATTTGAAGGTATTCTAGGATCTTTTGACTATGACTTTTTCGGAGCAAGCATTTTAATTCAGAAATATACG
>JABDLW010000197.1 GCA_013001805.1 Saprospiraceae bacterium
GTAACTCTTATGAGCATCTTAGTCATGTCAATCTGTTGTCGTTCGGCTTGGGTATGGCGCTAGGTCTATTGCTTGGTTTGGTGGAAATTAGTCTACCCGGTGGTGCGACGTTTAAACTTGGTTTTGCCGGAGGCCCACTTCTCGTGGCACTGGTACTGGGATCCTTACGCCGTACTGGTCCCGTTGTCTGGACAATGTCGTACAGTGCCAATTTGACATTGCGACAGATCGGTCTCACCCTGCTTCTGGCGGGCATCGGAATCAACTCCGGACACACTTTCCTCAGTACAGTAATGGGAGGAGGAGGAGGCATGATTTTTCTTTCGAGTGTCATTATCAGTGTCCTTACGGCCATGATGACATTAATCATCGGTTTCAAATTAGTCAAAATACCTTTTAGCTTTCTGACGGGTATGGTAGCAAATCAACCGGCCATCCTCGATTTTGCCATCGACAAAGCCGGGAATAAACTGCCCAATATCGGGTTCACCACTATGCTGCCGGTGGCTTTAATTACCAAGATATTGTTTGTTCAGTTGTTGTTCAATTTACTGAGTTAAGATTGGGGGTGAAGATCTTCCCTGAAATAATTATTGCAGAGCTTAGAAAGATAAACCATAATATTAAATCCCATATCTTATTGCGGCGGAAAATTGCATCGTCCGGTTTTTTAAAGGCTCTGGATTGGAATTTTGTAGTTCGATGCCAGTGAGTCCCAGAAATCCTCTCATATCGATATCCAGGTATAATCGTGGAGTGAGATTGATTAAGGTACCAAAGCCCCCAATAAGATTAAGCGCCGCTTTAGTATGCTGATCCTTAAAATCCACACCATTGACTTCAGCTTTCGACAGCAGTCCCGGTGAAAAACCCAAATAAAATTTCGGTTGAAACAATTCAGATGCCAAACCAAAAAAGGTCTGGTAGGTGACGGGAATCTGCAAGTACGAATATTCAATCGTTGCCAAAGGAACCTTATAACCTTCATCCGATTTAATAATATCCAGTGAAATAGTTGAAACTCCATTCAACCAATAGTCCACCGACAACCCTACAGCCATATCGTGCAAAACACTTGATTGGGATAAGTTGACGCGCGCTAAGTTGTAGCCTAATTTTGGCCCAATGCATAATCGACCTTTACTCTGTGCCGAAGAAAGTCCCGGCAATAGAAAAAGAACTAATATCACAGAAATAAGAGGTGACTTCATTTCAAGGTCAAAGATAAACATATCAAAGTCCTGTACATACATCGCCAGATAGATTTACGGATTTGACCTCAACCATGACAAAATCTCTTATATATCTGGGACTAATCACAGCACCTTACATAGGACGAGGTGTACCATGCCCGAGTCCCCTATCGGCAGGATCCGTCAGGTATTCTTGAACGTTGGGAGCATATCCCCATTGAGCTTGCTATCACAGTACTTTGTAAGCGTAGTAAATGCGCAGAACTAAGGAGTCCTGGTTACTGACTATGGCTAGTGTATCGTAGGTCCTGGCTGCACTGATCGGTCTTCCTGAATTGGCTATGTGTAATAAATTATCACTAAAAATCAATTAGTTCTACTGGCCCGACAGGCATCCGGCTGTAAAGAAAGTGTACGAAACCAAATATATTTAGTGACATCTCTTAATAACAATACTTCGGGAGCTTAACGTAATGATCTAATCCAGTTTTGCTAAGCATTGTAAATGAGATTTCGAATTAAATCAAAGTATGGATAAAGTGGAAAGATTGAAAAAACTAAACCAATGATAACCAGTGCCACATAACGCAAGAGCAGGGACCGACCAAAGACCTTTGGAAAAGGTCTCCTTCCTGCCTAGTGGTTCGCAGGCGAGAGTCACACTTGGTGTTCTGAAGTGGCCACGCCCTATACTGTCCGAGCCAAAAAGAACCATAGAGAAGCGACCGCATCTTAGCTGGACTTTGAGCCTAAGAGCCAAGAACTGCACAACAGGTGAGTTTATAGGGTGTAGCGGAAGAACACCTAGAGTGACTGTTCTTGAGCAATCCGGTTGCAGAGCAAACGGGCGAGGTGGAGTGCATCTCGAAGCGAGAAGAACCGCGTCAGGGGATGGGGAGCCCAGAGCAGTCTGGCAGTTTTGTCAAACTGGCGCCTGTCCCGATCGGAGCATCGGGGCTGCCAAAAGTTTGCCCCGTCCATCTGGCAGGCCAAGCTGGACAGGCCGGAGGCGAAAGAAGAATTACAAATGAGGATGACATGTATTCTCCACTATTAAGTACACGAACTATTAAATAAGATAGTTTGCAAATAATGATTCAAGGCCTTATCATTTTTTCTTTTAGCATCTTGGCTGCCTGGGTATATCCCCCTTCGGAACCATCGACAAAATGTATATGCTGGTCATTTCGATTTCGCACATAGCACGACATAATACTTTCCGGACTTGAGTACCATCCAAAAATAATTTTTCCATTATTTTCCATCTCCTCCAGAATGGCTATAAGTTCATCGCATTGTCCTCTAGTGCCCGAAATCACGGTATTGATTCTTCCATCCATAACTAAAGTGTCGGATAATAAAACGAGATTTTCCAAATATCTTTTACTATTTCTCTCCAATCCATAATATACCTTTCCTATCAATGTAAAAATCCAATTTTTCACCAGGTAAATCCAGTCGTATTCTCCTCTCCGGGAAAGCATTTCGGCTTTAATT
This sequence comes from Saprospiraceae bacterium, assembly GCA_013001805.1. Lineage (GTDB taxonomy): Bacteria > Bacteroidota > Bacteroidia > Chitinophagales > Saprospiraceae > JABDMH01. The sequence goes on from JABDLW010000197.1 coordinate 2,691, forward strand.
CTCCTTAAATCAGTGCCGAGCTTCAACCTCTCTAGTGAAATGGGGTTTCGGCTGGAAATAGGTCCGTAAATTTCCTCGACGGCACCCAACACTTTGGAAAAAGCCTCAGATTGACTTTCTTCCGAGACGGCATCAATTAAAATCGACAATACTTCCTGACGTTCTCGTGGAGGTTTAATTCGATCCCATCTGCATTCCATCCCTGACAAATCCAATGGCTCATTTCCCTTCAAAAAGCCTTCCTGATCCTCAATATCGTTGATAGCCTTTATTTGATTCTCAGCATACCTCAGACCATTACCCAGAATGATTGGGATATGTAAAAAAGCATTGATTTTAGCTTTCGCTAGTTTTAATGTTTGTCCCTGTTTATAAATATCATTCACAGCAATATGCCCGACTCTGAGGTCCAGGTTGAAATTTGTGGAAGTATTCTGCTGATGTCGATACAAAGCTGTCAAACACAGCGTCAATAATTCTTCCGGCACCAGTAGCGTTGCTCCATCGCCTCCAAAGAAAAATGGGATCTCCAGCTCGAGTTTTTGCCCCAGATTTAATGCAGCGACAATACTACCGGTCGCAATTAAATTTACCAGTTCGTGCCTCCCTTCCCGTACTGCAAGTGTGGAGTTTCTGATATCGGTAACAAGTATGTGCCAACTTTCCGGAACCTCCTGAAATCTATCTTCCTCAAGTAAAAGTTCACTCAGGGGGACATTTAAGATGGGAAGGTCATGATAAAATGAGCGGTGTGACTGCATTCACCTAAGTTCCTAAAATTAATCGAAACACTCCGCTGACAGTTCAAGCAAATAATAAGTGGCTACCTATTGTTGTTGTTGGTTTTCCTCAATAGTTTTCTTGGCTTCTTCATACTCTAGTGGTGAGATAAAAATCTCGACCTGGCCTATTCTAAATTCATCATCCTTATGATCCATCAAGACTGGATGCAGCCCACGGTGCTCGAGCAATTGCTTAATTACTTCAGCTTTATACTCTTCATCGGCCTGATAGATACAAATCCATTCCTTTTCCATATGCTATGTTTGGTAGTGAATTTAATATTAAGCCGGAAAAAAGAAGCATAAGATGACCTGAATCATTTGAAATCAGAAGAATGATCCTCATTCCTGCAACTTTGTTTCTTTCTTAACATGGTTGTAGCGGCTATCGAATCCAGAGAACTGATTCAGCTAAATCCAGGACTACCCGCATTAAGTTTTCTAAACCGGTCCAATTGTCTTAATGCCGCTCTGTGCTAGCACAGTTGTGATGTGTTTCGATTCCCGGGGACAGATTTTGTTTGACACCTTGGACCTTACTCTGAGGTACCTCCTCTGTTTCAATAGATTCCATGAAGTTTGGCAAACTTTCTGGCTTTCTAAAAACCTGATAGTCTTCCTTTCCGGCACGGGCACATTTCACTTCCCAGTCGAAAGAAAAATTTCCCGTTCCACCTTTCAACTCCTTCACCCAAAATCCATTGTTAGCCTTTTCTATGACGGCCAGCCCGTAAGTATCCCATTCCAGGGCTGTAATATTGACCGTCATTGTAGCGGTGTTAGCTACCACTTTAAAATGATCGGAATAGGGTACAAAAGCTTCCCCGTCCACCAGTGTTGCGGTACCCCGCTCATAAGCTCCCGCTTCGGGACCTTCGAGGCTGGCATACCAGATCTCGGAATCTTCTTCCAATGGATTGGAGATCCTAAAGTTTTTTACATCAGCAAAAATGACCCCTTGCCCAGCAGGGTTGACATACATACCGGCTTGCAAGGTCCCTGAAGCATCATGAACACTCATATAGCCATGATTATGTTGAGATGCTGATGTGCCGATGTATGAATTCCAATTTCCATTATCCCCATACGCTACGGAATAGCCATAATCGTCTGCTGAGGTCGCACTATACCAACGAGTATTACCGTCTGAACTATAAAGCCGGAGAGCACCAAGATTACTATTCATTGCCGTAGATCCTAAACTGGCAATCCGGTTACCATTCACACCGGTGTACAAATCCAGTTGTCCGGAATTGCCATTAATATGGGCTTGCAGAGATCGCCACGAGGCACCATTGACTACATCCAGTCCATCGTAATCCAGGCGAACCCTGTCTACAAAAGAACCTGCATTATTATTTTGAAAAACGAGGGATTGTATATCTACTGTGGCATTTTTATTAGGTTGCAGCAGCATAAATTTCTCGGATTGCATGGCACTGCTTGTTTGGTAGGTGTTGTCCTTCCAAAACATAACCCCTCCCGGCTGCCAGTGTGAAGATTCATGTTCTGCTCCCCCATCATTGTATTTGAAGGAAACGTGAAATACATTATCAACATTCCATCCGGTGGGCTGAGCGGTGACTTGTAAGGCAAAAACTATCAGTACAGTCAGGTGTAAATACTTCATATCTCAACATTTGATGTTTTATAAATTGTTTTAGCTTCTCTGAGTGTAAAGACAGGCATTGGAACTATGGGATATTCCAACGGTTGGTCTTTATTACCTAAAGAGCGGGAAGGATTTATTAATCCACAAAAAACAAAGCTCTTAACTCCAGGATACCTCTATTACTTCGATTTGATACCTTACGAAAATGCGGCAAGGATCATTCTCAATGAGACGGCTCTGGAAACTTACTTTTCGAATGCCAATGACCTGACCTTGGTGCAAACCCATACGATTCTAGACCGTTAACTATTACCAACTTTGAAATCTGATGATCCCTGGGCGTACAAGGTCAAAATGGATAGCTCACACCCGTAGGGATGCAATTTGGCGAGGCTTTCCATTCTCTGGTGACCGCGGGAGGATTATCTTACGATGATCCTTGGGCGTACAAGGTCAAAATGAATAGCTCACACCCGTAGGGGTGTTATTTTTTATTCCTGCACCTCTTTCCGAGCAAGCTCGAAGAGTTGCTGAAATAAAAAACCTCGCCAATTTGGCGAGGCTTTCCATTCTCTGGTGACCGCGGGAGGATTTGAACCCCCAACCCTCTGATCCGAAGTCAGATATTCTATCCAGTTGAACTACGCGGCCTAATTCACTTTTCTGAAACGGACTGCAAATGTAGAAAATTCACGCATATTATGCTAGCAGTAGCACGTAGTTTCCCATCGAGTTCACATTTAGACTGGCAAGTAGCAATCAAATGATCTTGGACCCATTATGATGCCGGATATCAACTTGATAAATCTACCATACAAGCCGTGGCACTTGCGAGTTATTCGTATTAATGTGCGATAGATAGCAGGTAGAGACCATGATTCTGCAATGCCTGAGATTTTTTTGCGCCAAAGTAGGATACCTAAAAAGATGTTACCTATTGCACAAGGGGACTCCGTTTATTGTTCTTCATGTATTTTGTTCCTTAGCTCAGGCATGATGAGATTGGGAAGAAACGAGAAGGGAATTTCGTTGAAACATTAGAAATAAATATTACTGGCCCAGGAGCACCCACAATTATTGTCTTTAATGATCTTACCAACGAGATTCGAAGGTGCGAGATGCGATGGTATATTCAACTATCATCAAATTCCTGTTGGGTAAAATTCCCGAAACAACAATTGTAATGAAAAGGATATGTAGAGGTGTGGGTGCGGAGCTGCTCGATATTACAGGTCCCTCGAGAATCGGATATATTCAAAGTCCATGTAAAAGATTAAACGCGGATTATGCATTAGAACTTTGTAATGAGGCTGAATTCAATACGCAATCTGAATGCGGCTGCAAGTACGCCGGATTCACCAAAGAAGTCTGCGACTAGTTTAATGATACCGAGGGAAAAATCATGTTAATTGCCTGATTATAAGTATTCAGGGTGGTTATGACCGGATCCATAATACTTTCGACAGGTAAATGACTGACAAGCTCCCAGACTTCCAGCTCTGAGTCTGCCACAGTCGTAATCCACATCCGATTTAAATCTCGCGAGATACCATAGATTTGGATTTGACCATCCGCTAACATTTGATTCATGAGCCGGGAGGCTGTCTGGATCTGGTTCCTGAAACTAAAATTCAGTTCGAGTTCGATTAAGAAAACATTTTTCATGGCGTGTTCTTTTTGTCTGTAACAATAAGACTAGAAAAAGAACGGGTTTGCACGCATATCAGACCGGTTTAACAGAAATTTAGGGCAAACATTAAATGCATATTAAATTTATATTCAAGATGTGTGCCAATATCCGGAAAATGCAGCCACTCAAAGCCGAAAATCACTTTAAACACCGGCTGGTTGTATAAATGACTAGATGACACAAATTTTTATGTACCACGTTCAGCATTATTTCGTTAACTTAGTAGTCCGATCTGTTCAAAACACATTCTCAAAATTTTTCCGGTCAAATTTTACAACACACTTTGAGCTAATAGTTCATAGCCTGATCCTTACTAAAATTTGAACCAACAATGAATTACAAAGGCTTTCCCCTGATTTTGAAACGTGCACTCGCCGTGTTTATTCTAATACCCATGATCGGCCAGGCGCAAGGTAAGTGCCCCAAGGCCGATGGACTTTCCGCCACCACCACCGAGACATCGGCTGAATTAAGTTGGACCGGAGGATCTGATGTAGTAAATTATCAAGTGGATGTGAAACATGGACCAGGAACCAGTGCCTATAGTTATTCTACAACTACCGCAGAACTCACAGCGAAAGTCGAGGGATTAGAACCTGGAAGAGCTTATCGATTTAGAGTCAAGACCAAATGTGAAAAAGGCTCAGGGGGATCTAGCCAATGGGCTGATTTTACGACGGCGGGCGATCCAACCTCAGAAGTTGAGGAAGCTGAAGACGATAAAGACAAAAACAACGGACCTTGTCCCAAAGCCACCAATCTGGCGATCCTGGAAATTGATGATACAAGTGCCACCTTAGGCTGGCTGGGCAATGAAAAAAATGTCTCATATCTGGTAGATGTACATCAAAAGGAGCATACACCTACCTACAAAATAAGCGAGACCGTTGATACTACCATAATTTTCATAGAAGGATTGATACCGGGAGGCAATTACAAATTTCGAGTGAAATCTAAATGCGAGAAAAATTCAGGAGGCTCCAG
>JABDLW010000230.1 GCA_013001805.1 Saprospiraceae bacterium
ATCCCGTATCGAATTGAGCAGCATATTGTTTTTCCTGGGAATCTTGGTAGCAGTTGCTTCCCTCGAATCAGTGGCCGTGATGGGGGCTGATGGTCATCCGGTGGGACTGCTGAGGTATTTAGCTGAGGGCCTGGATCGGCTTGTGCCAAATCAAAATATTGTGATCATATTAATTGGCTTTTTGTCGGCTATCATTGATAATGTACCATTGGTCGCAGCCAGCATGGGTATGTATACTTCACCCATGGACTCTGAACTTTGGCACTTCATTGCCTTTTCAGCTGGGACTGGTGGTAGTATGCTCATTATTGGCAGTGCCGCCGGAGTAGCCGCTATGGGTATGGAGCGCATTGATTTTATTTGGTATTTCAAAAAAATATCATGGTTGGCTTTTTTAGGTTTCATATCAGGATGTATTGTTTTTATTCTGCTATCACCACTGTTGCACGGATAAAAACAAATGCTTAAGTATAGTTTCATAACTGTCTTTTCGCTGGTGGGCGTTCTTGCCTGTCAGCAGCATTCTCCCGAAGCACTAACGGGAAGCTGGAAAGCCATTTCAGTAGTGGAAGAAAACGATACATTAGATCTGGACCTGTCCAATGTAAATCTCACTTTCAATTCTGATATGTTCCTTTATCAGCACACGCAAAAAGATTCTATGCGTGGCACTTTTAGTTTAAAACGTGGCTTGATCAACTTATACGTCCAGAAACCAGAAGGCGACACTATTGTCATCCAGTTGACCGAGTTGACGGATAGTGAACTGATTTTAAGAATGAACCATGAAGGCAAGGAACGATTCGTCACATTCATCCGGTAGCTAATAGTCCTAAATATTCCAAGGATCTCTACGATATCTGCTGAGAAAATCATCATTAAATTCAGGTTACGAAATTTGTTGTTAGAACAAATTTTTATATTTTACGGCAAGCCATATAGATGTGCTTAACCCGCTATCTACTTATATCAATTTCGCTCCATAGTATTGAAACCCTTAGCGATCATATCGGCAGCAGTCGTAGCTATTATTCTTATTTCTGTCCTTTGGCAAGAAGAATTATCGTTCGTAGAATCGGAACCCAATCCGGTGATTGTAAATCCACCTCCACCTTGTGCCAATCCAGATTCAGCAGCTTTAATGGCACTTTTCAATGCAACCAATGGACCGGCTTGGACCAATAGATCTAACTGGGGTGACACCTGTGATGTGTGCCTATGGTATGGAGTCAACTGCAACATGAATAATCGTGTGCAAGCCCTTAGCTTACCGCTCAATAATCTAAACGGGGAGATACCACCTGACTTGGCAGATCTAACCTTTCTGGAGAGCATTGATTTCAGTTCCAATGAACTCTCCGTCTTAGCAAGTGAGATCACTTCTCTGCCTCTGAAAACTCTTAATATCAGTAACAACCTTTTCAGTGGAAATTTACCACCGGAAATCTCTAATCTCGCTTCAACCCTGGAGGAGTTTAAACTTACTAATAACAACTTTTCCGGAGCGATTCCCCCGGAGATAGGAGGTCTCTCAAACTTGAGGGTTTTGACAATGGAAAACAATAATTTTAGTAGTATTCCTGCGGAAATCGGAAATCTGAGCAATTTAGAGATCTGGTATTGTGGTGGTATGTCTATTACGTCTTTACCCGGAGCGATCGGCAATCTTGTAAGTTTAAAGGAATTGTACCTTTCTTTCAATGATATCACCAGTTTGCCTATGGAACTGGGAAGCCTGGCAAATATTAGGGAAATCTATATCGAATTTAATCTTCTGGGGGGTGAGATACCATCATCTTTTGGCAATTTGAGCACGTTAGAAGTGTTGAGCCTTGAGGGTAATTTCTTATCGGGACCAATCCCACTGGAAATGGCTAATATGGCAGAACTCCGCTTTCTTTATCTGGGTTCAAACAATCTTACCGGACCTTTACACCCAGAGATTGGTTCGTTGCCAAATTTACAACGATTGGAAGTATTTGACAATAATCTCAATGGATGCATACCACCATCCTATGCCAGTCTTTGTGATCAACCTTTTTCTTTCTATTATGATGGTAATCCATGCCTATGGCAGGGTTCCGTAACCGAATTCTGTAATGGCACGCCATGTTCATTCAGTGACTATTCATTAACTGTGGGTAGTCCATCTATCTGTGCCGGCTCAAGCTCCACCCTTGCCACCACCGGTGGCTCATCTTTTCTTTGGAGCACAGGAGAAAGTACCGCCAATATCACGGTATCACCTCTCTTTGATACCTGGTACTACCTAACCCTTACCACTACAGCAGGATGTGTTAGAATGGATTCTACTTTGATCCAGGTCAATGAACTACCCGTTGCCAGTGCATCAGGAACTGATGTCACCATTTCCGGAGGATCCGACGGCTCCGCTACGGCCATTGTTGTCAGCGGCCAGGTGCCCTACAATTATGCTTGGAATACTGGTGCAACAACTCAAACAATTACTGGTTTAAGTGCGGGAGCATATTATATTACGGTCACAGATGCGAACGGATGCAACGATTCTGCATCTGTGGTCATCAATGAACCAGCTTGTCCGATCGCCGGTACACCATGTGATGATGGAGATCCTGGCACTTATAATGATCAGGAAGATGGAGCTTGTGATTGTAGCGGTACCAATTGTCCGACTCTGTTAACGAATTTGACTTTTGTAAATAACACCTGTTTTGGAGAAACGGCTGGATATGCCATAGTTGATCCCACTCAGGGATCTCCGCCATATGTTGTCATTTGGTCCAATGGGGCAACAGAATATGATATTTCTGACTTATCTACAGGTGCTTATTCAGTGACAGTAGCAGATGCCAATGGATGCTCGGCGATCAATTCATTCAGCATCATAGAGCCTCCGGAAATGATATCTTCTCTCGCTGTGATTGACGAATCATACCCTGGCGCCAACGACGGGTCGATTGATTTGACTGTAATCGGTGGTGCGGGTAACTATTCATTCCTATGGTCTAATGGCATCACAACAGAAGACCTGACCGGATTAGCCGGAAATGGCACTACTTATGGAGTAACAATTACAGACATTTTATCTTGTCAAATCGTCGATCAAACCACGGTCGAAACCATTTGCCTGCCAGCTGGGTCACCGTGTGATGATGGTGATCAGACCACGTACGGCGATGAGGAAGATGGATCTTGTGGGTGCACCGGTTTGCCTTGTCCCGTGATCCAGACGAATATTTTCAGAATCGATGTCTCATGTGCAAATGCTGCCGATGGTTCAGCTCGTGTCACTCCAGCTGGTGGTGTGGCACCATATTCAATCAGATGGTCGACAGGTGATTCTCTACCGGAAATTGAAGATGTAGTAGCTGGTGAGTATTCCGTGACCATCACAGATAAAAACGGTTGCAGCTCGACATCCTTGGTGACAGTATTGGAGCCTTCACCTTTAGAAGTGGCACTAAACAAACAGGATGAGTCTGCCCCCGGTGCCGAAGATGGAGCCATTACTACCACGGTTAGCGGAGGCACATTTCCCTATTCATACAGTTGGTCCACATCTGCACACAGCAAGAACCTTACTGACCTGGCAGGAGGTAATCTCCTTTATGTAATAACAGTCAGTGATAGTCGAGGTTGCGAGGCAGTTGATTCGATCCGCTTGCAGACAGGATGCCTGAC
>JABDLW010000233.1 GCA_013001805.1 Saprospiraceae bacterium
GTTGGTAATCGACTCGTTTCGGTAGCAGGAATTGCAGGAAATCCCAACATCTATTATGCCGGTGCCGCCTCAGGTGGTATATGGAAAACAGTAGATGCCGGGTTAAACTGGAAACCCATTTTTGACAAACAGCCGGTGCATGCAATTGGTGCTCTTTCCATCAGTCCTGTTGACCCAAATATAGTGTGGGCAGGGACCGGCGAGCCCTTCATTCGGTCCAATGTCTCGATTGGAGATGGCATTTGGAAATCGGAAGATGCCGGAGAATCCTGGACCAATGTGGGCTTGCAACAAACCGGTAGAATCAGCAGGATAATTAGCCATCCAACTAATCCGGATATTATTTATGTGGCCTCTCTGGGTCATGCTTATTTACCACAGAAGGAGCGGGGAATTTATCGCTCCACTGATGGTGGCAGAGAATGGGAACTCGTGCTTCACGTAAATGACAGCACGGGAGCATCAGATTTAGTGATGGATCCCAACAATCCACGCATTTTGTTTGCCGGTATGTGGCAACTCGATTTAAAAACCTGGACCCGGGAAAGTGGTGGTGCCGGCAGCGGTATTTATATGTCCAGAGATGCCGGAGATACCTGGAAGCGTTTGGAAGGGAATGGCTTACCAGAACTGCCCGTGGGTAAGATCGCCCTCGCGATGACTCCGAAGAATTCAGCCCGGATCTATGCCCTGATCGAAACTGGTGACGGTGTACCGTGGCACGGGCGCGAAACCGAAAGTGGTGAGCTATGGAGATCTGATGACGGTGGCAAAAAGTGGATGGTGGTAAATTACAATCGCGATCTGTCGGGCCGTCAAGCCTACTATACTCGTTGTGCCGCGTCTCCGGATGATGCCGATGAAGTTTATTTTCTGGCAGCGTCATACAGTATAAGTATAGATGGAGGTAAGACGGCAAAAGCCATGTCTCGTGCACAAGCACCAAATTGGGATCACCATGAAATGTGGATTGATCCTACAGACGGGGACCGGATGATCGTGGTTGGAGACGGTGGAGTTTCCATTTCAACCAATCGTGGTGTCAGTTGGATGCGCGTGCAATTGCCGGTGGCACAGATGTACCATGTCACCACCGACAACCATGTACCATACAATGTCTACGGTAATCGCCAGGACGGTCCCTCTATGCGGGGTCCCAGCCGAAGCAGGGTATCTAGCTTCATGGGTTCTGGCACAATTTATCGCGGCATGTGGCATTCGATCGGAGGTGGAGAAAGCGGTTTTGCTACTCCTGATCCCGTGTATCCCGATATCATTTGGTCAAGCGCTTCGGGACGCGGTGCCGTTGGTGGCATTGTGGTCAGGTACAACGAAAAGAATCGGCAATTCAGGCAGCTTGAGGTATGGCCGGAAAGTACCATTGGTCACCCGGCAAAAGATGTGCGGTACCGTTTTCAATGGACTTTTCCTCTACTAATTTCCCCCCATGATCACAATACAATTTATGTCACTAGTCAACATGTTCACCGTACGACGAATGGAGGAGAAAGCTGGGATCTGGTCAGTCCGGATCTGACTACCAACGACTCCACTAAGATGAATATTTCAGGAGGTCTTACTCCCGACAACATTGGGGTAGAATATGCCTGTGTCATTTATGCATTTGATGAATCTCCGGTGAAGAAAGGTGTACTTTGGGCTGGAACTAATGATGGATTGGTGCAGGTGAGCCGGGACAACGGGCAGTCCTGGATCAATGTCACCGGCAATATTCCAGATCTTCCTCCACTAGGAACCGTGCGTAATATAGATGCATCAAAATGGGACGCAGCAACTGCTTATATCACCGTAGATTTTCACGAGGTGGGTAATTTTGATCCCTTTGTATACAAGACTGATGACTACGGTGAAAACTGGCAAAAAATTACTGCGGGCATCCCTAAAAGCACACTAAGTTACTGCAGACACGTATTGGAGGATCCAGTCAGGAAGGGATTGCTGTATTTAGGTACTGAAAATGCATTATACATATCATTTGATGACGGTGAAAAATGGATGCCATTCAAGAGTAATCTCCCGCCCTCACCAGTCTATTGGATGCAGGTACAAGAACATTTCAATGATCTGGTAGTTGGGACCTATGGCAGGGGAATATGGATTCTGGATGATCTGACACCACTTCAGCAAATGGATGCTTCACTTCTAACTAGCGAAGCTGATTTATTGAAGCCAAAAAACACCTATCGATTTATACCGATTACCGCCCCCATGTTCATGTTTGATGATCCATCCGCCGGCCAGGATCCTCCTCCCGGAGCCGCCATCAACTATTGGCTGCATGAAGATGCCACAGATAGTATTGAAGTACATATTATAGATATGGGAGACACTCTGAGAACCATCAAACATTTGGGTAAAAAGGGTCTAAATCGAGTTTGGTGGGATCTGTACAGTGACAAAACAGATGCCCTAAAACTACGTACTTCCCCACAGTATGCGGAGTGGGTGGAACTGGATAAGGACCGTACCCGGAAATCGGAAAGTACCAGGTTTAACATGCTGGTTGCTCCAGGTACTTATACGGTAACATTTCAATACGCTGGTAAGAACCACCGGGAGGAAGTGACGATTCTCAAGGACCCGCACAGTGAAGGAAGCGAGGATGATATCAAAGAGCAGGCAGCTTTGATGAAATCCTTGTATAACGATATGAATGATGCTGTGGCAATAGTGAATGAAATGGAACTCATCCGGCGACAGATGCTTGATCTAAAAATGTTACTTAAAGAGAGAAACAGCACCGATCCGATGCTGGCAACGATCGACAGTGTAGACTATAAACTACTCACGCTGGAACAAAATCTGCTACAATTAAACACTACTTTCACGGGTCAGGATATGGTACGTTGGCCAGAAAGACTGGTTGGAAAAATTTCTTATCTGGCCTCGACGGTTCAAACCGCCGATTTTAGGCCAAACAGCCAGCAACGGGCTGTAAATGACCTACTAAGAGAGCAGTTGGCAAATGCTAAAAGGTCTTTTAGAGAATTTCTTGATAAAGACCTGGAAAGATTAGGTGATATGCTCAAAACACAAGGGGTGGGTGGAATAATAAAACCCTGATTAGGGCCTGTCAAAATGCTATAAAATAAAAATGATAGAGAGAAAGTTCTCTCTATCATTTACCGGAATTCCGGTTTGCTCAGATAAGGACTATCTCAATCATTCTCATGGCCAAACCTTTCCAAGTCTGGTCATTTTGAACGTTGGGATCCTCTAGTTCTTCAGTTGAGAAGGAGGCATTATCACCTGATCGATGACATGCATCACACCGTTTGTAGCTTCAACATCAGCAGTGGTCACTGTAGCATTATTTACTTTGATGACGTCATCCGCATCTACTGTAATATCTACTTCCTCTCCCTGTACCGTAGGAGATTTACCTTCGGTAACATCAATTGAGGCTACTTTGCCTGGAATTACATGGTAAGAAAGAATCGCCACTAGCTGATCCTTGTTTTCGGGTTGTAGTAAAGATTCCAATGTACCTGCTGTCAGAGTAGCAAAAGCATCGTTAGAGGGAGCAAATACCGTGAAAGGTCCATCACCTTCCAAAGTGGTCTGAAGATCAGCAGCTTTACAAGCTGTTACAAACGTGCTCAAATCAGGGTTGGTTGATGCTTGTTCCATAATGCTTTGTCCCTGTGCTGTGAAAACACCCATTGCCAAGCAAAGGATTACTATTACATTTTTCATAATCAAAAAAAGTTGTTTAGGTTATATAAAATAAATAAAATAAGAGTCTCACAAAGGTCTAGCAAAGGTGGAGAGGATCTCAATCTATTTCAGATCAGGACCTCAGGTTGCTTTGCTAAAATGGCGTGTACGTAAGAGAGAAAAATAGAATAGAAGAGTGCGTAGAAATGCTGTGTGATGATTAAACGAAGCTACGTTGAGATTAATATACCAGAAATGTTAAAATTTGAAATATTTTTTACACTCAGTGCTTAAGTCGGCACACTTGAGAGGAAATAAGTAAGCCAACTCCGGGTGTAGGAACCAAAAATCCCCACCTTAAATTCATAAGGTGGGGATTTTCTTTATTCAAAGAATCTATCGACTAAATGTCGATTTCCAATGCTTTGATCGAGTTTTCTATATTCTTGACCAATTGTTTAGATTCCTCTTTGATGCCTTCCCAACCTTCTTCCAAATCTCCACTCAAGGCAGCCATTTGGTTATTCAGTTTCTCAGATTCATTTTGCAATTTCATCTGTACATCCATCAATTTAGCTTTGGTTTCCTCATCAGCGGTTTCCATTTTCTCAGAAATCTTAGCTAACTGATCGTTGAGTTGCATTTGTGCTTTGCTCAATTCATCTTTAAGAGCATTTACTTCTTGTTGCATCTCCATAGAAACTTCCTCGGCCTTGTCTTCCATGGTAGTTTCGGCGGTTTTGTTTCCGCAAGAGATGAATAAAGTTAATACGAGCAACATGGCCATACTCAGTACGGCACCCATCTTTAAATTCTTCATTTGATACTTAAGTTTTGAGTCCGAAGACCCGGTTTTAAAAAATAATGATCCGGGTCTAATAACGTAGCAGGTCAAAATTAAGTTTTGCAGGAGGCATTTTTTTTATAAATATTTTTCTTGCTTACCAGCGTGACATTGTTCCCTTGCCAGTTGCTTGATTTTCTGCCATTTAGCTACCAGCCGGGCACTAAATTTATACCAAAGGTCCACCCTCCATCCGACTGAAACGGCTTGGCATAATACGGCTCCAGGATAAAAGCCCCAAACAGGTTTACCCGCAGACCCAAACCAGCACTCATAACCATCTTCGGTTTCAACTCACTATCAAAATCACTGAATTCTTGCCATGCCATGCCGGCATCAAAAAATGCCACTAAATCACTTAACAGAATACCTGATTTGATCAGGGATAATTTCTTGGGTCCGGTAAATGGTAATCGCACTTCGGCATTAGCAACGGCTATTTTAGAGCCCTGAATATTCCTAATTGATAAACCACCCGAATCCAACTGATTGAAAGAGAAGTTATTATAACCACGAATCAATGTTGGATCAATAATATAGATAGTGCCGAGGGGATTGTTGTTATTATTAGCGTCTTTCCCGTACCGGCCAAAATGCAGACCACGAAAACTTAGGTTGAACTTGTCAAACCAGAAGTACTTACGGCCATCAACCAACAGTGTCGCATAATTGTAGTCACCAACGAATTGATCTACTCCCACCCGAAACCTGTATCCCTGCAAAGGTGAGGTAAGACCGAAACTGGAGTTGTCACCTACCAGAGCTAATCCGGCGCTGTAAAGCCCAAACCCAGGACTGGTTTCGATACGCTCGCGGTCCTGTCCGAGATATTGTCCGGGAAAGATTTCATTTTGATTTGGCGCCAAATCGACATAGTAGTTATTGTACTGGTCGGCTCGCAGACCGTAGTGGGTATATCCCGCATTGCCTTCTAATCTCAAAGTACGTGAAAATGTGTATTGCGTGATTCCTGAGAAAGCATCAACAAAATAGCGGACGGTGATATAGGGGTAATTTACCGCACCTATGGAACCTCCGTTCGTCTCAACGGTTGTCTCGGTAACCGGAGCATATTGGCTATACCGATAGGGTATATGTGCTAGCGAAAAACCGTATCCTATCTTCTTACGTGTATTAATATATCGTACCTGGCCTCCGAAATCATAAATTTCGCCATTAAGTGCCAGGCTGGAAAAAATCTGATTGTAACCTAGTACATCGCTGAATAGCATGTCAATTCCTCCTACAAGTCCGGTTCTGGTACCAAAAGTTGAGCTGGTACCAACACCGATACCACCACCACCACCTAAATAGTCTAACTTGAATTTGGCTTTATATTTTTGATTTCTCAGGTCATTCTCCTCGATCTGGTCTTGCTCGTCAATATTGGCTAACGCGACATTTACGACATCCTTGCCATCAGTTTTGCCCGGAGGTAAAACGGCAGCGGTAAAATCAACGTCAAGTGGATCCACAATTGTGTGGTCCATCTTGTCGGGATTAGCTTTTTGAACATTGTAATCCTCGCCCAGATAGTGCGTATAAAGTAAGGTGCTGCCATTCTTCGAAACGGATATGGCAGGTGTGTATTTAGTGATACCACTCACTCCCGTTATGATGTCAGTGAGTTGGCGAATATTTGCGGTATCCAGATTGTAACGATAGATATTTCGGAAGCCATCACGATCCGAGAGGAAGTATATGTTATTATTTTCATCCCAGACCGGATTCATGTTATTCGCCCCTGGAAAGAACTCGAGATTGGTGATCTCTTTTGAATCAAGGTCCATTAATGCAATGTTGTACGTCCAGGCGCCATGCGTGCGGCCATTATCCATACTCAACCGGTCTGTCACAAAAGCAATGGTCTTGCCATCGTAGGCAAAGGTAGGTTGGATTTCAGCGTAGTCATCGTCAGTTAATCTCAGCGTACTGTGCGTTCGTAAGTTGATTTGATACAAATCCGGCTGACCATCCACGAGACCGTTGACGATAATCGAGTTTCCATCTGGCGACCAGGTAGGATTGCTGAAGGAAGGCACATTCTTTAAGGGGAACTCATCAATTCGTTTGCCCGTCTGGGCCTCGGTAATGATTAGGCGATTTCTTCCTTTACTAAAGACAACGTAGGCAAATTTTCTACTGTCAGGAGACCAGGTTCCCGCCGATTCCAGGTAATGCAAATGATCGACATTGCCATTGCGAGCTTGACTATGCACTTTTCGTAATATCTTGCCCGTTCGCACATCGGCCAGGAAAAGATCCGTGGTAAAAATGCTTTTTTCGGAAAGGAAAACTACAAATCGACCATTGGGGCTGACCGCCGGAGCTATATTGAGTTGTCCGGAATTCTCCTCTGATAGAAATGTCTTCCCCTCGGGATGTTCCCTTTTACCTTTAAAGAGGGGTTCGTAGTAATCCCGTAGCGACTTTTGCCATAGTTCCGACAATTCCTTAAGGCTGATACCCAACACCAATGGCACTGATGTTTCAATCCCAAATTTAGCGGTGGCAATAAATAGAGGTTTGACTACCTCATCACCATATAGTCCGGTCAGAAAAGACCAAAAGGCCTGACCATATCGATAGGGAAAATATTTGGGATTGATCGAGAGATCTTTAAGGCTGGGAATATCTTCACTAAGTACGGCATTACGCATCCACATGGCGGTATGAGCATCTATCCTTCCAATAGACATGTATTCGGCCATTCCCTCGACGATCCACAAGGGGAGATTTGACAACGACTTCAGACCGGTTGAGTCCCCCGAAAGAAGCATGTGAAACTGAAACGCATGTACCAGCTCATGACCCATCACTTGAAAGGTCTGTTGATTTGACATGGCTAAGGGCATAACAACCCGGTTTTTCAGGCCTTCGGTTACACCTCCGGTAGAGACGCCGATATTACCAGATATCGCACTGGTCTGCTGAAAGTCAGCATGATTATTATAAAAAACTAATGGATTTTTTTGTCGAAAGGTGTCCTGTAAGAGATGCTCATGCATATCATACCACTGCTCGGCCCACTGCATCACTTTGGTGAGTTCATCCCGGTTTCGCAGATAATGATAGACCTCAAAATGAGGACTATTGACCACCTTGAAATCAAAATTGGTGTATCGTGGCTTGTTTTGTCCAAAATATTGAGCTTGCAGCGTCGTAGAAAAAAACGTTGCCAGGAAAAAAATGACTGGAAAGATGGTCCTTTTCATCGTCTTTAGTTATTTGTTTGCAGGCATATAACTCAATTTGAAGTTAAAAAAATTATCTGCCTCCCGTTAAAAGATTCTTAAATGTTGCTTGATTGCAGATCTTAGTGTATGCTTCTCATTATCAGATCATTAAAAAAGTCAACAAGTGAGGATTATGTGGTATATCATTCAACATAGAAGACACGGTATTTGATCAAAAAGTTTGTTTGAAACAGGCGATTTTTAGAGAAATTTAGGAGAGTTTAACAGGTAATTAACTAGCGGATGGGGGTAGTTCGAAAGAATTACCTGCCATCGAGGGTCTAAACTCGTCCATTTAGCGTATTGCCTTATCTTTGGCAGACTTTAAGTAATAGTTTATGACATACGACAACTTCACGATCAAAGCCCAGGAAGCAATCTATAAGGGCCAGCAATTGGCTGGCAGTTTGGAACAACAACAGGTAGATACGACTCACTTGCTTTTGGCAATTCTTCAGACTGATGAGGAGATGGCTGAATTCCTATTTAACAAAATTGGCATTGATGCGACTCTTCTTAAAGCGCGTCTCAGTGAATTGGTCAAAAACTATCCCCGGGTTGAAGGATCGGAAAAGCAATATCTAACCAATGATTCGAACCAGGCTTTGGCAACAGCAAAGAAATTGTTGGCAGAATTTGGAGATGAATTTATTTCTGTGGAGCTCATTCTATTGGGCATCATAAAAGGGAAGGACAAGGGAGCCATGCTGCTGAAAGAGATGGGAGGCACCGAAAAAGCACTTTTAGCTGCAATCAAAGAGTTAAGAAAAGGTCGTAAGATAACAGATCAGCAATCAGACAATCAATATAATGCTTTAAAGAAATATGCCATCAACTTAAATGAACGGGCCGAAGCAGGAAAGTTGGATCCGATCATTGGCCGTGATGAAGAGATCCGAAGGCTGATGCATATTTTATCCCGGAGAAAGAAAAACAATCCCATCCTGGTGGGCGATGCTGGTGTTGGCAAAACGGCGATTGTGGAAGGCATAGCATGGCGAATAGTCAAACAAGATGTGCCAGAGAATTTGCGTCGCAAAGGAATATATGTCCTCGACCTCGCGGCATTGGTGGCCGGTGCCAAATATAAGGGTGAATTTGAAGAGCGACTTAAGGCGGTGATTAAAGAAGTGACGGCATCAGATGGCGATGTTATTTTGTTTGTGGATGAAATTCACACTTTAATCGGTGCCGGTGGTGGGCAGGGCGGAATGGATGCGGCGAATATTCTCAAGCCGGCACTTGCACGGGGCGAATTGCGGGTGATTGGGGCCACGACTGCTGATGAATATCAAAAGTATTTTGAGAAGGATAAGGCACTGGTAAGGCGGTTTCAGACGGTATATATCGATGAGCCCAGCATTGAGGAAACGGTATCGATCCTGCGCGGGGTACAGGAAAAATATGAAATGTACCATAAAATTGAAATCCTGGATGAAGCCTTAATCGCTGCCGCAGAACTATCACATCGGTACATCACGGAGCGGAAACTGCCCGATAAAGCACTCGACTTGATTGATGAGTCTGCAGCTAAATTACGCCTGGAGTTGGATTCTGTTCCCGAGGAAATAGACGAATGGGAGCGTCGGGTCATGCAGTTGGAAATAGAGAGAGAAGCCATAAAAAGGGAGAAAAACAATAAGCAAGTGCACGAAATGGCTGAGCAAATAGCCAACGCCAAAGAAAAGTTGGCTGAGTTAAGGGCCACCTGGGAAAATGAAAAGCAAGAAGTAGACGCAATTCAAAACATAAAAAAGAAGATTGAAGATCTGGAATTACAAGCCACTAAATCCGAAAGGGAAAGTGACTATGAAACAGTAGCAAAAATCAGATATGGACAAATCAAAGAGCAGGAAAAACTCCTCCATGAAGCGGAGAAAAAGCTTGATGAAATTCAACCTGAAGAGCGCTTCACCAACGAGGAGGTGACCGCAGCTGACATAGCTGAAGTCGTGTCAAAATGGACGGGCATTCCTGTGCAAAAAATGTTGCAAAGTGAAAAAACAAAATTACTAAGTCTTGAAGCGGAAATCGGCAAGAATCTGATCGGTCAGCATGAAGCAGTGCGTGCCGTGAGCGATGCCGTGCGTCGCAGTCGAGCCGGTCTGCAAGACCCAAAGAAACCCATTGGTTCATTCATTTTTCTGGGACCGACCGGTGTGGGTAAAACCGAGCTTGCCAAAACCCTGGCTTCCGTCCTTTTTAATGATGAAAAAGCCATTACGCGTATCGACATGAGTGAGTATCAGGAAAAGCATGCAGTGTCCAGACTGGTAGGAGCTCCTCCGGGATACGTAGGTTATGATGAAGGTGGTCAGTTGACAGAAGCTGTAAGACGCCGGCCTTATAGTATAGTTCTTCTGGATGAAATTGAAAAAGCGCATCCCGACACCTTCAATATTTTACTGCAGGTCCTGGATGATGGCAGGCTCACCGACAACAAAGGACGTGAAGCCAATTTTAAGAATACCATCATCATCATGACCTCAAACATGGGATCGGATATCATTTTGGAGAATTTCGAAGATCTCAGCGAAGTCGGTGACGAGCATCGAACGGATATCCTCGAGACTACCAAAGAGGAGGTGTTTAATTTATTGAAGGAGCAGCTTCGACCGGAATTTTTAAACCGGATCGATGAGCGAATCATGTTTTTACCATTGACCAAAGAAGAAATCAAACTAATAGCCAAGTTGCTTTTACGAAAAGTACAGAAGAACTTAGGCTACCAGGATCTCCGCATTGAATTAAGTGACCATGCTTTAAATCTTCTGGCTGATCTGGGATACGACCCTCAGTTTGGCGCCAGACCCTTGAAAAGGGTGATCGAAAAAGAATTGGTGAATGAGCTTGCAAAGCAAGTATTGGCGGGCGCTTTCGCACCCGGTGAAACGGTTTTTGTGGATGCGGCAAATAGAAAACTGGTATTTAGTGAGGAGCCATTCGATCCCACCAAAAAACAAGAATTGCTGCCAGTTGAAGAAATCAATGCTGAGGAAGAAGAAAAGAAAAGCCGCGGAAGACGCCGGAGGCAGCGACAGATAGAAGAGTTAAAAAAAGCCAGTAAAGGCGTTGAAGATGCAGCCAGAGAATTGAAAAAAGACGGACCAGCTACTGAATTGGAGCAAGGTTAGATCCAGGTGTATTGCTCAGGATTTCGAAAGGCCTGTTTTCAGGCTTTTGCTACTCCATTTTTCCAGATTTGCGCATTTTTCTTTAAAGGATGGGGTAACCTCAATAAAGGTACTTAGCACCTTCTCATCAATCCAACGATTGAGAAATTCTACCTTACGCTCTTCGATTGCTGCAGTTTTAATTTTCGTGTAGTCTTGCTTCAGATTGGCTTGATGAGGGTCGGTCAGTGACTGAAGCAAGACGATCCGAAACGCGATTTCGCCGGTGGGACTCTTAAATTGAATTGGCTTGCTGATCTCCCCAACTTCGAGGGTATCGATGGCAAAAAAGATGTCAGCGTCCAATTCTGCGGTTTCGAAGAACGTATTACCACTGGCAGGATTAATCATGCGGCCACCGTTATTATAACTCTGAACATCTTCATCCGAATATTTCTTTACCAGCTCCTCAAAAGAAATTGAATCAGTCAGAAAGATGGTTCTGATTGAGTCCAGTTTGTTTTTTGCTAATTCCAGATCTTCCGGATTGATTTTGGGCTTGATTAAAATATGCCTTGTATGAATCAAATTTCCTTTACGCTCAAGTAATTCGATTAGGTGGAAACCAAAGGGAGATTCAACAATTTCTGAAATTTCCCCTTCGGTGAGATTATAAGCCGCAGCCTCAAATTCAGGTACAAAGGTGCCACGTTTTTGCAGGCCAAGATCACCACCTACCTTGGCAGATCCCGGATCATCAGAAAACTTGGTAGCCAATTCAGCAAAATTTTCTCCGGCAAGAATTCGATCCCGCAACGATTCGATCCGGTCCAGGGCTATCTGTCTCTCAGTTGCACTTACCTGTGGTTTCACAACTACCTCGCCGATTTCTACCTCAGAACTAAAATAGGGCAAACTATCTTTTGGTATTTTATCAAAATATGCTTTGACTTCCGAGGGGGTGATCGTGGTGTTTTCGATCACCATAGCCTGCATTTGTTCAGCAGTAATTTGACCTCGTAATTCTTCCCGCATTTCATTTCGTACCTGGGCAACCGTTTTTCCATAATACTCCTCAAATTGGCTAATGTCATTGTTCATGAGACTCAAAATATAGTCTATCCTGGAATTTAGTTGCTGTTCCACCTGATCATCTCCGACAATCACACTATCGAGTTTTGCTTGATTGATCAGTAGCTTTTGCACCATAATCCGCTCCAGTATTCCACATTTTGCGATATCGGAAAGTGTCCCTAGCCGCTCCCTGTCATAATCGTATTGCTCCTCGACATCCGAAAGTAAAATGATCTCATCTCCCACCGTTGCCACTACTTTGTCGATGACCATCGGCTCCTGCCCCCACAGTTGACCGGAGCATATGAAAAATAAGGGTAATATTTTAAGCAGATAGTTCATTCTAAGTATATTTTAATATTGTTTCTCGCAGAAGCTCGCTGATAGAGATCCTCTTTGAGTCTTTCCAGCAAAGCTAGTTTTCTTTTGTGTAAGATAACCTTTGCTGCCTGTTCTTGTATAAAGGCTAACGGAGCGATTTCTTTTTTGTCTCTGATCTCAAGGATTTTAAGAAAATAATAATAATCATCATTAGTCAACTGAAAAACCCGGTTGTTCCGGATGGCATTGACATTTACAGAACCTATGGGCATCTCCTGACTGATTAGGTCAAGCTTATACCATATACTGTCACTGAGATAATAAGTACTCGCGTATTGGTTACACAATTCTACCAAATCACGGTAATCAGCTTCTTTTTTACTTTTCCAATTTTTCTCAAATTCTTTAATAATTTTCTCATCTGTCTTTTGCGGTACCTTAATCAGATGGCACCTTACAATGGTCGACTCAAGTTGATATTGCGACTTATTTTCCTCATAATATTGCTCCAGTTCTTCATCAGAAATTAAGGTATCCAAGAGCGTTTCAACTACAGATTTTTCATATTGATGCATGATCAAACTCGATTCATAGTCTTTGACCAGGTCATCGATTTTCAGATCAGGTGGAATATTTTTCTCCGCTTCATGCATCATGACATTTTCGCGAATCCATCTTTCTGTATATGCATTCTGTGCCAATAGGCTATCTTCAGGACTCAATCCCTGTGGCAAGACATCTTGAACTTCTGACATGTAAAGGCGCTTATCAAATACCTGAGCCAATAACTTATCATCTGCATTACTGCGTAAATTGCTGCAAGCAGTCAGGATCAACACCAAAGACCCCGCAATCACCACATAGATTGAAAAACTATTCACATCATCCTCGCTTATTTCACAATGGAGGATAACACATCCTGATTTACTTTGACCTCGTAGGTTTGCATTAACTCCTCCACCCACTTCTTTTCCAGATAATCCTGATAATCAGCAATGATATATCCTCTGGCCTCTTCCAGTGATTTTTGCTTTGGAGGTACGATTTCTACCACTCGCATCAAGGTACTGGTTCCTTGTTCCACGTTCTTGTCCAGGGGCGTCATTGAATTTTTCATCCATTTTAGGGAGGGATGCAACTCTTCTTTATCACGCAAAACCGTTTGTGATTTGACCAGCTCGGCTGATTTATTCAATTTTTTCAAGAGCTTATTACCTGACTTTTTCGGAATTTGTTTTAATACTTTATCCAAGACCTTTTGATCGGTACTATTGATGGTAATGGTTTCAACTAATGCACGCTCAGGCCACATATAGTTATTCGGATTGTTTTTGAAAAATGCTTTTAATCCTACGGTATCTTCGGAAGCACGATCCCAAACTTTCATTTTCGTGGCTTCAAAAAGCAAAATACCTTCAGAATATTCTCGCATCAGGGC
>JABDLW010000235.1 GCA_013001805.1 Saprospiraceae bacterium
ATCCAGGATTCCGCAATTGTCAAAACTGCCAGAATCAATTTCTGCCGCCGAAATCTCAACCAGACCTTCTTCATTTAAATAAAACTCAATAGGACCCTGCCTTATCCGGGCAGCAGGCCGTATCCTATCGTCTATAGCTACCATGGCCCCCACCGTGGCCTGACATCCAATGGCATCAGTGACCGTAAGTTCATAGCCGCCACTGGGCACACCAATGAGACTTTGGGTGTTTGCCCCATTATTCCAGGCAAAAGTGACGGGTGGTGTTGCTCCATCAATTAAAATATTTACTGCACCATCGGGATTTTCGTCGCACGAAGTCGCCTCGACATTGATCGATACCACCACGCTGCAATCAGGGATAGTCAGTTCGGTCGCGCCGCTGATTTGACAACCCTGGGCATCTATGATCTGCACCGAATAGTTTCCTTCTCCTAAATCTCCGATGGTATTTGTCATTCCGCCAGTATTCCAAATATAAGTATAGGGCATGGTTCCACCGGTTACATTGGCAATGATCGAGCCGTTGTTTGACGTTTCCGATGTAGGTGTATTTTGCAGAAAAGTAAGCGAGAGCGTGTCGGGATCTGACAATGTGATCGGATCAATGATATGCACATTGTCAAGATTATCAGTAATCGTACAGCGGTAAACACCCTCTAACAATCCCGCAATATTGGGAGTGGTATCCCCATTGTTCCACGCAAAGGTGTAGCTGGTTCCGGGTCCATCCACCGAGATGGCCAATGCACCATCACTAAAATCAGCACATGAGGGCGTTTTCATCTGCTCTAAAGTCACTTTTATCATGGTGTCCGGCTGTACAGTAGGACCGGTATATTCCTGCATAAACGTAAACAGCTCCTCGGTAGTTAACCGGCCAATATTAGAAAGGAATTTGTTTGGATAGATACCATAAATAGTGGGAAGCGCATCGGGCATGAAATCTTCGTTTGCGGCAGAAGTATCAATGATAGGATAGGGTGTTCCGGTAATCCAGTCACCGGCCGTTGCTGTGGTAATGCCCTGTAAGTCAGATAGTTCCATGGTTTCATCTTTTTCTATGAAGATGACGCGTGCCTGATTAGTGCCGGTAGGACCGTAAAGTGTATAGAAGTCCTTGAGTGCATTGATGCGGTGGTAATTCCAGCATTCCTGACACCAGGCCGGTGAAAAGTTGACAATAACAACCTTTCCCTGACTGAGATAACTGTATAAATGGTGCTGTTTGCCATTTATGTCAAAGAAGTTGAAATCCGGTGAAACGCTGGCTGTCGATAATTGAGCGCTGGAAGAAAAAGCTAAATTCAGCAGAAAGATTATGATTACAATTTGCTTCATGGTTGTAAAGCTTTAACAATCAAGATATTGCATTAAGACTTGTCAAACAAGCCGAAAGTTGTTTTTAACTAAATCACAACTTCGGCACATTTTATATAGTATAAAAATACATAATTTATTATGAATTGATAATCAAGGATTAGAAGAAGGCTAGTTTAACATTTTTTCAGAAAAGTGAATTGAGTGATTTTGTATGCGCATTGACTAATAATGGCTACGATCCAATTGTGGAGTGTTCCCGAAGCCTTTTACCTAGCCCGGTTGCAATGGATCCAAAAGGAAAGAAGAAGTTTAGTCCACAGCAAGTGATGGTAATTCTCCGTCAGTTCTTGATGAAGGGGGATTGGCTCGAAAAAAGAGTATATCTATTTCAATATCGAATAGGGATAAGATGGCCTCCAACTTGTGATCACGACTACTTGGAGATGATCTGCATGGACCAGCGTCAGTGAGCTACATCGTTGTCAACACAAGTGCTGAACTTGAGTTCATTTTGCGAAGTTCTCCCTTCTATTTAAGAAAATCTAATAAAGGGAGCATCGATTACATTGAGGCATAACCCTTTCGAAAAATGGTTATTTTTTAACCGGAAACGATCATGCTAAATCTGTTATCAGAGAGATTCGGGAAAGGTGATATCCATATCATGTGGATGCACATTAAATCGATAGCTAACATTAAAATTTACCAGATAATTCGCAAAAGCGGCGTCACCGTGCCTATAGACACCAGTTTCAGCAGTTCGTTGTTTGTCTGAAAAGCTTTGAGTTCGATTTCTGTAGAGTGCGATGGGCATATTCAGGCTAAATATTACTTGATTTAGTGCGTAACTGACGCCGGGTTCCACTGATATGACATAACCTGGCCTTCGATAACCACGACTGGAGCCAATAATATCTGTTGCAGGAACACCTTCGATTCGACCACCTAAATAGGTCGCGTAACGACTTTTGTAGTAGTTTAAACCGGTCCTGAGGGCGAATTGATCCGGGCAAGAAAACTCCTCATTGCCAGATCTGGTCAACACCCCGTTGGTGGCTTGAGGATTAATGAGGTAATACAGGTTTGAGCTCAATAACAGGTGGTCTGAAAGGGCATGGAAGCTTTGCCCCTCCAGCGTAAACCCTGTTCCACCATCACCCGGTTGGATCGATTGATCAACTACTGTCTCCCTGATTTCATTCCGGTTTTCTCCCTGATTATAAAATTGGTCGACGAATTTGAAATTGCCCGTAGGGAATTTAATACCTAAGGCCAGGCCGTAATTCGATTTGAAATGCTGAGCGGGATCTCGCAACCAATAACCTGTGGCTATCCGTAAATCTGCGAGCCCGTGCGATCTGGTGGAGTGACGTTCACCTAAGCCACCCGGAGGGTTACCACCATGTTCGTACATCGAAGAGCGACTATGAATCACAAAGGGTAAAGTCAATGACGCGTAGATACGCTCGGAGAGACCCAGACTGATGGAAAGATCAAGAAGGCTGGACCGGTTAATCACTTCTGTTCCTTCCGCGATCCGGTGTTTTTCCTCGTGTGCTCCTCTGAAATGCCGGAAAGACTTGAAGTACCGGTAATTAGCACCGAATTGTAGATCACCCTTCATCAGCGAAAACTGACTACCGGTCGTACCTGTGCATGAAGAAAATCCACGAATTGCCACGCAACCCTGCCCGTTTAGCAGTGTGGGAACAAGGATGCTTGCGAATACACCAAGTGCTGCAAATACGGTCCTTTTAGGGACAAATTTTCTCCACATATTTCTTGATTCTTTGCTTTGCTAGCAAAGTAAGGAAAGATTGTCTTGCCCGTATTATTGATATTTTAAGTCAGTAGAATTTCTTGATGAATCCGCTTATCTGATGGATGGTGGTCTCTGATCATTCCATTTATTGTAGCTTTGCAATGACCTGAATTCAGTCGGGTAAGGGATATGAAATGTCTAATTGTCGATGATGACCAGTTGATTTGTGATTTACTGGAACACTTCTGTAGCAAGGCTGATGAGATTGGTTCGGTCACGACCACAAATTCTGGTTTTGAATCAGTCAATTTAATTAATCAAAATACCTTTGATGTCATCTTTCTTGATTATAACCTGCCAGATATCACTGGAAAAGAAATCTTACCACTAGTACCGGATGCAACGGCGGTCGTGATGATCACTTCTAATAAAGAATTTGCTGCTACCGCATACAATTATGACAAGATTGTCGACTATCTGGTAAAACCTTTTGATTTTACTCGTTTCTTCCGCTCCGTACAACAAGCACAGAAATTTCTCTCAGAAACGCATAAAGATCCAGATCATTTATTTGTGAGAGATGGTACCAAATTGACAAAGATTCAATTGTCTCAGATTCTTTATTGTAAGTCGGAAGCCAACTACGTAGCAATCGTTTCTTCTTCAAGACGGGTTTTGACCTTAATGACGCTAAAAGACCTGGTCAGGAAGCTACCTCGTAATTTTCAAAGGGTGCACCGCTCTTATATAGTGAACATTGGAAAAGTTGATAGCATTGAAGGAGGTGCTCTCCGGGTAGGCCAACAGAAAATACCAGTTAGCAGTTCTTATGAAAAGGAATTATTGGAAAAAATCAATCTCTTGAATTAATCCATTTTTCGAGCCGGATTGCACAAAGGCTGTAGTAAAGTGAATCGATTAAGTAGCCTAAGGTTGACTCATTGGGAATGCAATCAGTTCGTGCCATGATTTTCTCGATTTTTTCCATTTGAAGAGATCTCAGATGCGTGATTAATTTATGTGAAATTAGCTGCCAGCTATCAAGACTATTAGAAGCAGGCAACTCCCTTAGTTTAGGAATTAATGATAAAAATTCCGACTCTAGAAGGGTTAGAGCACGCTCTATTTTCACTGTATCAAAGTCATAGTTGTCATATATCGACTTAAATATGGGCTTCTGATATTGTTTTTCTCCCAGGATTGTGTAGATCTGATCAAGTAAGAGACCCGGATCAAAAGGCTTTTGGAATGCATATGGACTGATATTTCTTGACTGCTCGACCTCCTGTGCTGATACAACAATAACCGGACAAGAAATCTTTCTATTTTCAATAGCCATTCTCAATTCCCTGGTATAATGTTTTTCATTTAACATTAGATCTGATACAACAACATGCGGGCGAAATCGATCCAGCCCTTCCAGCATTTGGTCAAAGCGGGTGAATTGAATTAATTTAATTTGACCGGATCTAATCAAGTGGGAAAATAATTCAAGGCTACTTATATCATCATCAAGTTGTACAATTACTTTTTGCTCACTGAGGGATGGGAGCGTCTTCTCGGGATGAACTTTTGGTAGGTCCAGGTGATGATTTTCTGCCGGTTCAATGGGTAGTGACACTTTAAAACGAGAGCCTACGCCAATAGTAGATGTGGCTTTAAATTTTCCACCTAGTAAATGCACTAATTGTTTTACGATAGACAAACCGAGACCATAGCTACCATATCTTCCAGAAATTACCGGGCCGTGCTGATATTTTCCTGTATTTATCTGGCTCAGACTTTCCTCGTCGATGCCAACACCCGTGTCGCTCACCGTAACCTCCAAATAGCCCCCTGGGGCTTTTGAAATCAAGCAGGCCTCCATAATGATGCTGCCCTTATCGGTATACTTAATCGCATTGATAACTAGATTGGTCAAAATTTGAGAAAGCCTCAATGGGTCCATCAAGTATTCCTGCGTGCTAAGTACTTCCTCACACATTAATTGGAAATCCAGCCCTTTCTTTAAGGATTCAAATTGATAGTTTTTATGGATTTCTTCTATTACATTTCCAATGTTACAGGGTCGCAACTGCAGTGATAATCTACCCTCGATAAGCTTCTGATGATCCAGTACATCATATACCAACCCTGTCAGGTTTTGAACACTACGGGAA
>JABDLW010000239.1 GCA_013001805.1 Saprospiraceae bacterium
GTGAAATCCGGTCAGCAAACCATCTACCGTTTTCATTGAGTAATCGCCCGTTATATAAAGATTGCTGTTGCCTTTATAAGAAATCACATTACCCATTTCATCAGTAGCACTTTCCAGTGCTCTAACAGCTGTGGTGCCAACTGCTATGACTCTGTTACCGTCTCTTTTTGCTTTGTTTATGATAGCGGCAGATATAGGATCTATCTCAAAATACTCGGGATAAGGCGGTTCATTTTCTTCCAGGCTCGAAACTCCGGTATGCAGGAGAATGGGGGCAAATATTATCCCCTTTTGCATGAGTTTATTTACGAGAGATTTTGTAAATCCTCTGCCCGCGGATGGCATTTCCGCACTGCCAGGATGGAAGGAAAAAAAAGTTTGATAGAAGTCAATAGGATATGATTTACTCAAATTCACATATTTTATTGGTCTTCCATATCTCGCCATATACGATTGCATGTTTTCACTTAATTCTAGTGCCCCTACCCATAAGTGCAAAAGTTCCCGATCCCTATAAAACTTTCCTTTTAATTTCAGGAAAGAATTTGCGGGAAGTTGGAACACCATTTCTTTTTTACCCTCGGTCCAGCGAATGGTTCTATCATCTCTGATTTCCCTGATCTCGACCAACCATTCACGATCACTTATGGGCGTGCTTAAGTGCACCATGCCCTTTTTCTCTCCAGGGAGTTCGATGGGAAATGCGGATGGAAGCGTAGCAGACGTATTTATAACCAGAACATCATTTGGGCTTAGATATTCCGGTAAATTCCTAAAGTGACTATGGACGATTTTACCACTGTCTCTGGAGATGAGCAGGCGGACGGCATCTCTTGATATATTACGTTGCTCCGTAGGTTCCGGACAAGCCAGCTGGTCAGGCAATCTGAATCGTATGGTATCTGTTGTTAAGATCATGCCACCTCTTTTTTGAATGAATGGATTGTATACCTCCCATTGGTCAACTGACTTTCGATTAGTTCAATTAACGCGGGTACAGCATATTCCTTTGGCTGTGGTCGGTCAGATATATCTTCATCAGGATATGCAGCCTGATGCATGGCCGTCCTCATATCACCCGGATCAAAAGAGTAGAAATAGTAATTAGGATTCTCTTTTCCCAAAATGTTGGTTATATGGTCGAGGCCGGCCTTGCTGCCGCTATATGCCCCCCATGCCTCATAGGCTTCCACCGCCGCATCACTGCTTACATTGATAATTTTTGCACCAGCATTCAGTAGTGGTTTGATCTTCTGTAAAAGTGAGATGGGTGCGATGATATTCGTATGGAAAACGACATGAAGATTCTCGACGGGATGCTCGAGAATTCTTTTTAGAGGTGAGATGCCCAAAGCCGAGGCATTATTAACCACAACGTCGAGCTTCCATTTGCTGACTTTAATGGTTTCGACCAGATCCAGAAGATGGATTTCATCCCTTACATCACCTGCAATCGCAAGAATCTCGGTGAATTCGGACAAACGTTTCCGGGCAGAAAATAATTCTTCCGGGTTTCGGGCAGTGATTATCAAATTCCATCCCTTTTGGGCAAGCCTCTCTGCCAGTTGGTATCCCAAACCTTGCGATGCTCCGGTGATTAATGCTGTTTTATTCTGCTGCATGGTATTTATTTTTGATTTGATAAATACAAAGATCAGACTCCGGCAGGCATGAGAAAACGTACCTTGGTATAGAAGTACACCTGTACTTTAGGACAGGTTCAAACAAGGAGATTAAGAAGTATCAGGCTCCGATAAGTCCTCTTTTTAGGGCAATATCTACTGCCTGGGTCCTCGTCTTGGCATAAAGTTTTGACAGAATGGAAGTGATATGGAATTTGACTGTACGTTCGGATATATAAAGTTGTTCTGCAATCTGACCATTAGTATCTCCCCTTTTAACGATCTCCAATATTTCCAATTCCCTGGCCGTCAAAGGAGATGCAGGATAACGGAATTGCTTTTTATCTGTTTTATAGTCAGCGCCCTCGAGTGTTTCACTCAGCACCAGTGCCAACTGTTCCCGTAATTCTTCGGTCTTTTTCAGAGCTTCTTTAATACTACCTAAGGTTTGAGCTGGATGGTTGCCTTGAGCAAAATTTTGGGATTCGTTGAGCAATTCGAGCAATCCCTCAATGCGTGTTTCCACAAGACGTTTTAGGACATCATGGATCGCATTATTCGACCCTGCATGTGGTTTCACAAACGATTCCTGCAGGTGAGTTCGCTGAATAGCAATGCCGATCAGTTCACTAATTACATTAAGGATATTAAGCTTTTTGTCGTTGAATTGCTGCTTCTCTTTACTCAGAAGGTTAATGAGTCCAAATTTCTGGCCATTGGTAATAATTGGAATCGTAGCATGGAACTTCAGATCTTTAGTACCGGTTGCGATATTCTTAAGCCGGGAACAGGAAATCTCACTTATATTTGTCGCTTCCTCCATGCTGCCGGAAAGGTACCGGTCAATGCAATAACACCATCCTGAGAGTCGCTCCGGATAATCCGCCAGGGCCGGTGGTAAATTAAAAGAAGCAGCCAGGTACACTGATTTCATATCCTTTTCCACTAACCATATCCAACCCGTTTGCAGATCAAGGATTTCTACCATCTTTTCCAGGGATTTACGTAAAGCTGCGGAAAGGGAAAACTCCTGGTTTAAGTGACGAGCTATTTCGTAAAGATGAAAATAGTATTCCTTATCATCCATAAACTTAATTCAATCGAGTACCACCGTTTTTTATTATCTGCGAAGTCATTCTTATTTGCTCTGATTATCGCTCCTGGCTATCAATAAATCTGGTAAAATGCTCCAGCGGAAAATTTGCCTTTAAAAATAGGTAAAAGACTTCATTTCTAATCGGATCTGAATCAGGGGGATTATCACACTGTATCCC
>JABDLW010000245.1 GCA_013001805.1 Saprospiraceae bacterium
TATCCTCCTCAATGATATCGAAATTATGGGTGATGTGCATGGTACTGTCTATAAGCATCCGGGTCCATTCCGCCAAAGGATCTTTTGGTGGGAGATAAGAATAGATGCATACACCCCTCCCCTCTCCACCCTGATTGCCACGCCCATGCAAAGGCACAACCACCAATTGAAAGCCAGCCTCAGTTTTAATCCAACCCATGCGATGCACAGTAGGCTCATGCGGCAGTGCAATCGCTCGCCATGATTGTTCGTCCTTTCCCGGCGAAATTAAATAGTGAACAGAGCCTGACTGGCTTTCATCAACAGTTTCTCCTGGATTCCATTGGGCACCTACTGCCACTTCTACCCTTCCATCATTGTCAATATCCCGGGCTGCCAGACAGACATTATCCCTTTCCGTTAAATCTTCAATTATAGTATGCTTTTTCCAATCGGGATTGTGATACCATACAAAAGCCTTTTTGTCTGCAAGTATTATATCCTGATGTCCGTCTCCATCCATATCGCCGATAGCAAGGCCATAACCTATCTCAATATCAGCATCAATCGACTCTGGATAAAAGTTTAGCTGAGCCCACACCGTTTGCGACCAACCCGATATGACTAGCAACAGAGCTATCTCCTTCATAAACGTATTTATTAACTTCATTAAAAGATACAACTTTCCGGTCGAGTAATTTAATATTTCCCATTACATTTAGTATCGCTGAAGAAACATGATTTACCTTGCACACCACGTTACGAAAAGGTATGCCGGAAAGGCTGCCATTGCACTGCTAAAAAAATTACTTTAGCACATCCCTAACAGGTTACTGCAGTATCCTTAAGGGTAAATAACATACAAGAATTCCGCCTTATATCCCGTAAAGGTTCTAATTTGCATGGAATTACACCTTCCTTCATTGAAGCGTACTGCTTATGAGAAGAGAAATAATCGTCTGCATCTCCATCTCCTTACACTTCATCAGCTTAAATATTGCTGTCGCACAATCAGATTTTGAGAAAATATGGCAAGAAGCGAATGAACAATTCACCGACACAGCCAAAATCGATCTGTTAATAGACCACACCTGGCAATTAGCACGGCGCAATCCAAAATTAGGGCTGGAAATTCTAAAAGAGATGGATATCCAGCTTTACCAAAGGGGTGTCAGCTACAAAAAAGATGTATGGTATTATTATATGGGTGTACTCTGTAAGAATATTGGAGCCTTTAGTGAAAGCGATACTTTTTTTCAGGCTTATTATGAATATCATCTTGGGAGAAATAGCAAGCCGCATCTGGCTGCTGTACAAATGGTCAGGGGAAATTTATATGCCGATCAAGGCCTCTGGGCACAAAGCATGAAGGTAGTCACTGAATCTTTGCGTTTGTACGAAGAGATCAGTGATACATCGGGTATTATTACTGCTACTTCCAAGCTGGGCGCCATTCTACTGGAAATGCAGCGCATCGACGATGGATTGGATTACCATAGAAAAGCCCTCCAAATGGCACAGGTTATAGCAGACACAGCTGAAATGGCCATTGCCAATTCCAACATCGGACTCGCTTTGGAAAAATCTCACCTTCTTGACTCTGCCTTATATTACTATCATAAATCCTTGCAGCTGGATAGCATCAAAAACGAGCAATTCGGATTAATTTACGACCATCATAATATTGGCAATGTTCTGTTAAAGATGGGTGAATATGATCAAGCTCTGCCGCACGCTGAAAAAGCCTGGAACATAGCTAAGAAAATAGGAAACCCAGGCACCATTTCTTTCTCACAGACGCTATTAGGCAACTTATATATAAAAAAAGGAGAAGTGATCAGGGGTGTAGATTTAATAGGGGCATTACTGGAAGATTCAACGCTTACTTCGCTCAATAGTCGTAGCGATGCACATGAGTCACTCTATCTTGCATATAAAGAAATGGGAAATATCGCGGAGTCATTCGAGCATCTGGAGGCATTCAAACAATTATCTGACAGCCTCCTGAACCAGGATATATCTCAACAAATAAATAATCTTGAATTTGAGTATGAAACAGAAAAAGCAGAACAGAATTTGACCATCGCCAACGCGCAAAAAGATCTTGTCGAATTAAAATTAAATAATTCCAGGTTTCGCAACTATTTGTTGGGCACGATCTTACTGCTGGTATGTGGATTCCTGTATTACTTTTGGCATCTTAATAAAAAAGTAAAAATTCAGAACCAAATGATTTCGAAAACCCTGCGCGAAAAGGATCTTTTATTGAGAGAAATCCATCACCGGGTAAAAAATAACTTACAAGTGATTTCATCCCTGCTCAGTTTGCAATCCAAATCAGAAGACGATCCCAACGTAGTCCTCGCGCTAAGGCAGGGACAAAACCGGGTTCGGTCTATGGCATTAATTCATCAAAATTTGTACGAGGAAGATAATTTAACTGGAATAAATGTCAAAGAATATTTCGAAAAACTGATTAAAAGTCTGTTTCATTCATACAATATTTCACCAGAGCGCATCAATTTACAAACAGAAATTGATGAACTACAACTGGATGTGGAAACCGTCATTCCATTAGGTCTTATTGTAAATGAATTAGTTACCAACGCGCTGAAATATGCTTTTCCCCACGATAACACCGGCACCATAATTGTCAGATTGGTGGAACTAGACCAGATTTTGCATTTGGAAGTCGCCGACAATGGTATTGGTCTGGATCACTTGCAAGACCAAAAATTAAACAAGTCGTTTGGCTTTCGGCTGATTAATGCCTTTCGACAGCAATTAAAAGCAGAACTACGAATCGACGGCAAACAAGGAACTTGTGTACAGATGGACTTCAAATCATTTAGGAACGTAAGTTAATCGCAAGATTATCGGAATCACATGGTCACAGACACTTTTAAATCTTGCTAGACTTGCAATTCATATGAATTCGAGTCACGCTAAATTATTGGTCAGTTTTCAAATGCCTTGATCACTTCCCTCAAGAGATCCCACCGGTCAAAACCCTGTCTTCCGTAATCCAGCCCTCGCCGCACAATCACGAGGTCACGAGATGGAACTACGATGACATACTGGCCACGATTTCCAGCAGTTGCGTAAGCATCTCGAGGTACATCCGTGCGGTCATCCGGAACAAGCCACCATTGACCACCGTAAAAATTACCCCGGTGAGCTGTTGCCGGAGCCGAAGTTCGAACGAAGTCTATCCATTCCTGTGATAATAGCCTTACACCATTCCAGACACCGTTTCTTAAATATAGCAAACCGAAGCGGGCTAAATCCCGCGCATTAGTATAAACCTGACTACTAAGAATGAAGTCACCAAAACGATCGACACTGGCAATTGTATTGCGCATACCGATCTTATCAAAAAGGGCACGCCTGGGATATTCTAAATAGGTACGATCATCTCCCAATACTTGCTTCATGGCCGCCACCGCCAACAATGTTTCATAGTTTTCATAATCCCAATAAGCACCTGGCTTACGAATCAATCCGCGGTTTACCGCACCACAGGCAGAACTGGCCCCCGACCAATAGGATAATCCGGAACCAATGGCGTATTCCATCCCCCGGTTATCCACCGTATAAAGACCACTTGACATATTGAGCACATGCCGTAAGGTGATCTCTTTCCGGGGATCATGTTCGGGAGAGCCTTCTTCAGGTAACCACACCAGGTCCAATGGCTGGTCCAGGGCTAATTTCCCGGAATCAACCAACATACCCACCAAGGTGACTGCAATACTTTTGGCAGTTGACCAGGTGCGGGTTTTTGTATGCATGGAGACACCATCAGCGTATCGCTCATGAATGATTTCTCCTTGATGTAAAACAATCAGACTGAGGGTGACTTGTTCGGGAGAAGGCCGCTGGAAAGCCCAGTCAGAAGCAGCCAGAAGTTTCTCCATATCCACTTTATCTGATAAGGCTTGCTTTGTCAATTGGTCTCCATCTGGCCAGGGTATGATTGCCGGATCTCCTGCCAACTCAGGTAGAGTAAGCTCGGGGAATTGAGCGATTTCGGCAAAAGTCTGGTCGGGGGCTAAAATCACGCAGCCGAGCCCCTTTCTGAAGACTGCCCGCATCACCGGCGTCCCCCCCGGAGTGCCGATGGCCACCGTCTTATTATTCCGGTCAATGATATAATCTCCCCCGGATGCCGTGCCAACAGGATGGGCCAAATATGCGAGTTCCTGCGCAAATATTTGTTCGAGGCTTCGGTCCGATGTAAAAAGTCCATTGCACATCATGATGGCTTGTACTCCACGATTGACCATATCACGCTGGGCATAGGCATAGTCGTAGTTTTCTTCTTGCTGACTCCAAACGGGGAGTAGACTTAAGAAAAAAAACGGTATTAAGAGGTTTTTACTCATGGTCTTACTTTCTCGTTGTCCACATAGTTACAAAAAGTGATTTGGATTGTTCTTGGGGCTAGGGATTTTGCAAACGATGCAGAGAAGAAAGTTTACTTGACAAGCCGAAGGATTTTTGATCCTCCTCTCTCTTTTTACCAATGAGGAAATATTATTGACAAGCCGGAGGAATGAAATCCTCCTCTCTTTATTTTGCCGATGGCCAAGAATATATTTCGTAACAACACGGAATGTATTGCCTTATGACCCGGAGGAATGAGATCCTCCTCTTCTTTTTAACAATGAGGAAATTTTGCGTGACAAGCCAGAGGAATGAAATCCTCCTCCCTCTGTTTTTTACCGATGGCCGAGGATATATTTCGTAATAATCCGGTAGGATTCATTGCGATATGAGCCGGAGGAAATTTTGCGTGACGAGGCGGAGGAATGAAATCCTCCTCTCTCTTTTTTTACCAGAAAGGAAATATTATTAACGACCCGGAGGAATGAAATCCTCCTCTCATTTACCGATGGCCGAGGATATATTTCGCAACAACACGGAATGTAATGCCTTATGACCCGGAGGAATGAGATCCTCCTCTTCTTTTTAACAATGAGGAAATTTTGCGTGACAAGCCGGAGGAATGAAATCCTCCTCTCTCTTTTTAACAATGAGGAAATTTTGCGTGACAAGCCAGAGGAATGAAATCCTCCTCCCTCTGTTTTTTACCAATGGGAAATTTTATTGACAAGTCGGAGGAATAAAATCCTCCTCTCTTTATTTTACCAATGGCTCCGAGAATTCCTTACTGACAATTCGAAGGATTGAGATCCTCCTCTATGAGGGATTTACGTGACAAAGCCGGAAGATGACGATCCCCCTTTATATTTCAAATAATACCTTGGCGATACAACCCTTTTTCAAGAAACATTGAAATCCTCCTCTCTCTGTTTTTACCAATGAGAAAATATTACCAGCTCCAGTATCCTTTAGGTGGGTTTTTATTGCTTTAATATCTTCTGAACACACAATAAATTGTTTTGCAAATTTTCCACCCGGAGCAAGAAAATTCCGGCTGGTAATTGCGACATATCTATCACTGCCTCGGTGCCCAAACCAGAAACCGACTGAACCAGCGTACCAGCGCTATTGTATATTTCCATTTTATACTTATCCAGAATACCTTTGAGATGAAAAATGCTTTCCGTGGGATTGGGATAAATTTCAATGCAGCTATTGGCTAATTTCAAATTCACGCTGGAGGTGACCGCATCAGTATTTACATAGTTTGCTAAGAAGCGGACATAGGCGGCTTGATAATAAATGGCCGGTTCGGTAATTTCCCAGGAATTATCCGGAAATCCGGTGTTAAAATCGAGATAAGATTTTTGTGGGGGCTGACCTGAAGGTGGAACTATACTTCCCAGTGAAAAATCTTTATTGGGGCCTCCTACCAGAAAACCGGGTGCCGGACCATACGTCGAAGTGAGTGCATTATCCCAGATGGTGCCATCATAAAACCAGGTGTGGTATATTTCATTTGCGCACCGGTCTCCTCCCCGACTGTACATGTTTGATAGGTAGACCATCCCCAATGGATTCAATCCATGAAAATAGTGCAGTTGCTCGGCAGCTTTTTCTGCTAATGCACTATTTGCAGCTGGAAGCACATTATATTTTTGTAGTATTTGACACAAGTTTCCCACATTTGCCTTCGGCATATTTGAACCCCAGTGATACATCCAGTCGGGAGCTTCAGCCCGGTAAAGGTCGTTAGCACTAAAAGCAAAAAAGTTGCTGTAATTATTATTTATGTCAGTGATGGCTGAATTTAATATTCCATCTCGAACCGTTGAATTGTTGTTGGTTAAAGTAGTGTATAAAAGGAGAGCTTCAATCAAGGAAATCTTGTAGGGTCCCCAAAAAGGAGCGCTGATCGTTTCTGCCTCATCATAATGATCAATAATAAAATCATGGTAATTTGCGCCGCCGGTCAATTCAAACAAATAAACGGCTGCTGTTAGGGCGACCTCTTTTTGCTCCGCAGCAGACCAGTCAGCATCTCCTGCCTTGATGGTGCCATCATCGCAATTTTCATCGAGAGCATTGGCATCAAATTTTGAGATAAAAGCGTCCCAGCAGGCGATAGCACGGGATTCCAGACCGGAGGCATAGGATGACATACCGCTTAAGCCGGCAAATACCTTGGCAGCATGGGCAAACATACTGCTTACAGCTATTGAAGCCGAGGAACAAACCGGCCCGTAAAAGCGCTGATCAAGATTTTGACTTGGCGGAGCCTCAATATTGTCTCCAAAATCTATGCTGCCCATTTTGATTTGTACTGAGCCATCAGCATTACTCATTTTCATCAGCCAGTCCAATTCCCATTTTATTTCATCCAGGAGATCAGAGATTCCATTACCGCTCTCTGGCAGATTCCAATCATCGCCGAAGAGATTCGGTTTTTCCTCAAAAGCTGAAAACAGGTCGTGCACCGGGCTATGGGCAAAAGTGACATATTTATTGT
>JABDLW010000246.1 GCA_013001805.1 Saprospiraceae bacterium
CTCTTATTATGCTCAATCACCTCCGCTCTTTTCTCAGGCTCGACTGACGGGAAAAATCCACCCCTCACATAAGATACTGCTTTCACTCCCGATTGTGTAACCAGGTGAGATGCCCTTTCCGGCCCCATTTCCTCAAGAGCGTTTTGCCAAATGCTTACTCCACCTACACCATTACTACGATATTCTT
This sequence comes from Saprospiraceae bacterium, assembly GCA_013001805.1. GTDB lineage: Bacteria > Bacteroidota > Bacteroidia > Chitinophagales > Saprospiraceae > JABDMH01. The sequence continues at coordinate 188 of JABDLW010000246.1, forward strand.
GCAGGGCCTCTTCCAGCCGCCATGGTTTTGTAGTAATTGTATGTATGCATAATCGCGTTAGATCAGCCATGCAGCATTAATTTCTTACACCATCAAAATAGGTATAGTATCCCTTCTTATTCAGAGCATAATGAAGATATAGGCAGAGTTCTCGCATATGGTAGTCTCCCCACATACTTGATTCGCCATTTGGTATTTTACTTCCACTTGGAATGTGATCCCAGCCGTTGGGACGGTGATAGATGGAATGGAGAACGAGCCCATGGTGCTTTGAATCCATACTCAAATAAGGTTCTTCGAGCAACCGGGAAGCGACTTGCAAGCCTGCCTGCCAATATTTATCACCCGAACCTTTTTTCTGCAGATTTAGATAGTGGCCCAATCTGCAGAGACCCTGTGCCCCGATTGCCGAAGCGGAACTATCAACGGGTTCATAGTCATTGTATGGATCTGCTGGTCTACTTAAATAGTCTCCCATGTGGCTCAGTCCCGGGGCACCTGTGTCCCAGTACGTGATACCATCCAGTGCACTGTGTGTGATATAGAAATCGCAAGTAGCTTTCGCCGCTTTGAGAAAGATCTCCTGTACAGGCTCTCCCGCACTTTCCCTTCTATCAAAAGTGTTATTCGGGAGATGATCCAGATATTCCAATTGCTCGGAAAAACCTAACATGGCCCAGGCAAGTCCCCGGGTCCAGGTGCTAAAACCGGAATACCCTTGCTGAGTATTGGGACAACGGTATTGGCCGTCATTGGTGTTAAATATACTTTCATGTGCGGTGCGACCCCACAGGTCATAATGATCCCTGCCTTCACCATAGTAGACGGCATACCTGGCAGTGGCAATAGCGTGGTCGACTGCCCGGTCAAGCAAGCTGATCACGCGGTCATTTTCGGTCCTTAGATCATGTTTTAACTCATGACTTAGAATCAAAGCCCTTAAGGATCGAATCGTATCTACAAAAAGCGAATGGGGACCATTAAATGAGTAGATGTATCCAAGGCCTCCGGGTAAATCAGTCCAACGATACGCTTGCACTGCACCAGTTATTTTCAATGCCAGCACATAGAAATCTTTCTCTTGATCATTGTTTTCGATCGTGCCATTGATCATCAGACGATGCAGGTTCCCATAAGTACTCACATTGTTGAATCCATGGTCATGCACACCAAAATGACTCACATGAGGTGCCATTTTATCTATTGTCGCTTTTTTGCCGATATCCAGAAATTGAGCATCGCCGGTCGCCTCAAACTGAATAATGGCCGACCCATATTGAAAACCTTGAGTCCATTCAGTCCATCCCCTCGAAGCGTATTTACCCTCAACAGTAAAGACAGGTGCCCCTTTGCTGATATCAAACTCTTGCTCGATGCTCAATATTTTCTGACCTGAGATATCCCAAAAACGTTCAAGTTTACTACTTAACTCAGTACCCGATGTGACTTTAGACTCCATAGACAATCATTCGATTTTTTTAGATAGCCCAAAATAGGAAAAGATTGTGCACTTTTCGGACTTCGAAAATTGAATGTGACAAAAATTAGGGTCGTAAAATATCCAGATTCATTCAAAAATCCTTTTGGTAGGATTCATGAATCTTCTGAATTAAGGAATAATCTGGTTTCCCGTCAAAAACAAGCATTCTGCAATTGGATTTATACACATCATACGGTTGTAAAACAAATTTGCCCAATACCATTGGTGCAAAGCAGAAATAAGGCATGGTGGGATGCACTCTCACTGGTTGGGGATATCGAAAGTTTTTACGACTGGGTATGAAAGTTATTCCGGCATATTGATTAGCATCGGTAAGGCCATACATAGTAATCCATTCTGGGCGGGAGTGGTTGGATTCCAGATGAGAGCTATGCAGATTGGTCTCTACGAAGACTAAAGAGTCGTAGGCGCCCTCAGGGAGATTCCACTCACTGCTGCCTCGAAAGGCGGTACCTCCGTAGTGGTATTCGTCAATCGTTAATGAATCTGGTCCCAGCCAGGTATGTTGTATCTCCCAATCCATAAGATAATGCTCAGCTAAAGGGTAGATCTTGAAGTTCCAGATTTCATTGCTTACCTTAAGCGTATCGTCCCGCAGGTAGGCCAGGTAATCCAGACTAACGGAAAACGACGAAAAGACCGGTCCATTAACAACAGAAAGCACAGAATCATGTCGAATTTCACCTAGCTGCGCATGTTGATTCCAGAAATCGATTAAAGTGTCTTGAATAAAGGTCCTGGTCCAAGCATGAAACATTCCATGTTGATGCACGTGCCCCTCGGGAAAGTCGTCAGTAATAACAGCTCCCTGCCGCGTAGTAATTGGATGGATAAAACCACTACGCCGGTAATACAAAGGCAATGAATCGGCCGGAAATTGAGTGCTTATTGCATATCTTAATATATCTTGTTGCTCAATTTTTGCATGAATAAAATTTTCAGAAACTGTAATTGTGCAATTGGCTGTTGGGTGAGATGTAGCAGATTTGATTTCATATTTCGCCCGCATAGGAATATCTTCTTTCGGAACAAAACACCAACTACTGTCACTGATTCTTTGCAAGGGAACGATTGAGTTGTTAGTATGAATTTCCAGATGTTTTACCTTGGTATCCACTTCACCAACATTAATTATCGCTGGGAGGCCAGCCTCAAAACTTCTTTCTGCAGTGTACTGCCGTATTTTATTGCAGGAGAAACTTGCTAGACAAAGAGCAAAGATAAAGGCGACCGAATGGAGATTTTCTAATATCATATTAAAATACAGTGACCGGAAAGTCGACTGACTATCGGTCTGATTTTATTATTTTATTTACAGCAATACTAATGTTTTTTGATTTAAGATGAACCAGATAAAGGCCAGGTAATAAAAAGTCCAAATCGACCGACTTTCGAGTTGCACTGGACATGTTCATCGACCAGATTTTTTTACCGTAAAGGTCAAATATTTCGATAGCGTCAAAACTTCCACTTGCGCTTTCAAGTTGGACAATAGAGTTAAAAGGATTGGGATAAATCCTGGCAGTATTTTTATTTGCCTGATTTGATATCCCAGTGGTTTGACTATCAGTTACTGAAAAAGCATCAATTCCAGCTTCGTATATGTGTACGTTTCCCTGGTCGGCAGCGACGATTTTAAGATACATATTGCTATTAGGAGTCAAAAAGTCAGAGACTTTGATTTCCGATCTTGATCGCCAGCCACTTTTCGAGTCATTTATCTCTTCAATCAATATTTCCTGCTGACCATTGTCAAGATATACC
>JABDLW010000249.1 GCA_013001805.1 Saprospiraceae bacterium
CTCCCGTACCATCCTATCAGTCACAACAAAGATCTCACGGTGATCCATACCTAAAAAACCAGACAGAAAGGCCGCACAACGATGAGCGTCAGGATCGTCTGGAACAAAAAGCTAAAGAAGAACTCCGGGCACGAAACAAGAAACTGAATAATCCCCAATCAGTGATAGATCTCGAAAATGAGCCAGCCTATCTGCGTAGAAAAGTGGAGTTGGACGATGTACCGCATTCTTCTGAAATCACTGTGTCGCGATGGACAATCACCGGTGATGAAGAACCTGAAATCAGAAAAGACAATCCTTATTTGCATGACAATGTAGATTAATTGACAAAAGAGGAGGCTTATCAACCCTGGGCTTCCAATAAAGATTTTTCGTCTTTTTCTTGAGTTAGGTTTATTGTTCTTAGAGGCCGTTTCCACCAGGAGGCGGTCTCTTTTTTCCCGGAAAATCAGTATTCAGATACGATGATGCCTGATAGACATAAGGCCCGTCAATCCGGGCCTCATTTCCATAATAGAAAGATTTATTTGATACTATCTCTTAAAGATATAGCGCGTAATAAATATTCCTTGTGCATCAGTTTCACCGGCATCGCTTTCTACGGCACTGGTTACATGAATAAGTTCCCATCCAGCACTCAGCATGTCGGTGAGTTTTGAAGAAATCAAAGCATCATTACTGGCAATATTCTGAAAATTAATCCCCACAGCAGAATAAAAATTCAGCAGTTTGGTTTCATCCAGTTCAGCAATTTTTGCATCACGGCGTTTTATTTTTGATTGATCTGAATCGGTTCCATCGGTCCGTGAGGTGGTGAAATCAGCGGCATCCGCCTCACTTTGATGGTCTATGATTCGTGATCTCCCCAACCCCATCGGGACTATGGATTCTACCGAAGTAATGACTTTAATTTCCTGTGCCTGAGTTGCAGCCAGACATCCGATAAGAAGGGCGATAAACAACATTGATTTTTTCATTTAAAGTTTCTTTAGATTAATAATGAAGTTGTAGTACTACCTATAAGACGCCAAAAGACCATCTGACCCTTAGCGACAAATAGTTATGTTTTTGTTAAAAATGCGAAGTTACAGATGCGATAGCGGCTAGGATCTGATTTTGAGCACGCCACCGAATGAGGTTGCTCAACGATTTGACCCCGGCCAGCTATTTCAACAATGCAGGGATTAACACAAGTCTGAAATGTGCAACTCGATCTCACTTAGATTCAGCATGGCATTCACAAGGCTGATTTTTTCAAATGTGTTGATTTGATCATGTGATATGGCCTCCTCTACTATCTTTCCTGTATCAATAAGTTGTTGCCTTCGAGTACCTCTAAGCAGGGGCTGAGAGGGTGTGATCCATTTATTACCGTCAAAAAAAACCACGTTAGCGAAATAGGTGTCCGTCACCAGCCCATTTTTAATAATGAGAATATCATCGCACCTGTTGCGTTGGGAATATAATTTAGTCAGGGCAGAACGATCCCTGAATTTATAGGCATATTCGATTGAATCGGAAAAAACAACTTTAAGAGTTCGGATGTTTTGGGGTTGATATGGATTGATGGTATATGCAAATTGATCGCGATTGTATAAAAATCTTACTTTGCACCTTCCCGGTGTGTTTAGGGGTAGAATGCAGTGGGAAAGAAGGGGTTTTCGGCATTTGGGATAGAAGGCTTCGAATGTCGTGTCAATTCTATCCTGATGGTACCCGAGATTGATGAGTGTGCCATTTTGGCAACAAAGGCTCTCAATAAATTGGAACATATACTTTGTCTATATATTCTTGATATTCGACCTGGGGATCGCTAAAACTGGTAATACCTCCACCACTTTTAAATACGAGCTGATCGCCTTTTTTCTCAATAAAGCGAATCATGACTCCACTGTCCAGATCGTAGCCATTAAAATAACCGCAAATTCCAGTGTAGAATCTCCGGTTATGTTTTTCGATTTGATTTATTATGGATACCGTTTTTGCCTTTGGGGCACCACTTATAGACCCGGCAGGTAATAATGAAAATAAAATCGTACCAATTTGCCGATGGTAATCTTGGGGTAAAATTCCACTGATTTCGGAGCTCACTTGCAGCAATGTCTTTTCATGGGTTATAATCTTGTCGATATAGCGGTATTTTTTCACCCCCACATTTTTTGCTACGATCGAGAGATCGTTTCTGATCAGATCGACGATGGTGGCGTGCTCCGCTGTTTCCTTGATATCACTTAATATGATTTTTTCTGCATTCGGAATTGCGGCATTGATAGTGCCTTTCATAGGATAAGCGGAAATGGTTCCATTGTTTATTTTTATAAAAGTCTCGGGCGAAAAGACCACAAAGGCATCGTCGCAAAGTAATTTATACTTGGCTCTGGCGCTAAAGAATAGTTCCCTTAAGTTGTAATTGGTATCAATCGGAGTTTCAAATGTCAAATTCGTCAGGTAGGAGTTGCCTGCGTGGATTTCAACTTTTATCTGGTCAAAAGCAGCTCTAAACTGTGCGAAATCAATGGGATATTTATGGAATATAAAAGGCTTTGGCACCGCTGCCGGGTCCGTATTTGTCTGGCCGTTAAAATCAAAGGAAAAAGAAGAAAAAGGGACTTCGGTCTTGTCCAATACAAATGACATATCCCCCTTAAAATCTACAACAAATAGAAATGGTTGCCGCATGCTGCCCAAATGG
>JABDLW010000327.1 GCA_013001805.1 Saprospiraceae bacterium
GAGGCGGTATTCCTGTTTGCCGGTGAGGTAATGATCGCTGATACTACCTCCTTTTACATCCAAGATCTCGATACCCACAGGCGCCACCTGCTGCAAACGGACAAATACATTAAAATGGACGCCACTCGTGATTGGATTGGGATATAAAAGAACCTCCTGCAGATTGGCGATTGGCTGCACTTCCAGGGTAAATGATTTTGAATTGATGCAACCTTCTTTTTCTACCACGAGTTTATATGGACCGGCTTTTTTAGCTTGCAGGGCTTGATTTAGAACTTTTTCGCCATCGGGGAGAATCCAGGTAATTTGGGGATCTTTGGACACGGAGACAAAATTATTTGGGTCCAGGACTAATTCTTCATTTTTGTCAATGACAAAGAGATCGGGCATCTCAATTTCAATGCCATCGCTATGATTTACTTTGAACTGACCCGAAAAAGTCTGATTATTCTTGTCACTTATGTTAATCAGGTAGTGACCAGCTGCCAGCCGGTCAAATTTTTGGTACGCGCTATCCGTATCCAGAGCCATTATCTTTTTACTTTCCAGGTGGCTTATCTGCATCTGATATGGCGGATATCCACCGAATATTCCGACTGTCAAATCTGCCTGGTCTTCCAGGCAACTGGATTCAGTGATTTCCATATCAACTTTAAATGGCGGTCCGACACTAAGTTTAAAAAGATCCGAACCACTACCATCAAGATCCCATCTGATATCTTCGACAACCAGATCCTGGTCTTCACTATCGGTCCATTGGAAAGGAACTGAAGTTTTGCTACTAAGTGATGGGTTATCTGGATGGGGATAAATATCCAGCCACCAGATCTTCCCGGGCCCGGGGACCACGACGAGATTTTCCTCTCGAAGATAGACGTTGGTAGGCACGGTTTGCATCGAACCTTTTACTACAGCAATCCATGTTCTTGACAATTCTTTGATGCTTTCTTCATTTTTTTGGTTCCAGACTTTTTCACCTCCGTCATGACTCCAAAACAGGTAACTGCCATCGGGAATTTCACTCTTATTTTCAACATTTGATTTTGCCATTGGCCCTGAGCTAATGATCAGTGCCTCGCTCATTGTTTGCTTTTGGTGCAATGAGGATTGATCATCCCGGCCGATCGCTACAACTTCCCGGTTGAACCTTCTATTCTTGGTAGCATCCCAGATGACTTGATGATTGGCATCAATGTAGTCCGTGGCGTTGTGTTGGCTTAGGGGAATTCCATATTTAATGCTTAAATAACATTCAATCGCAGCTTTTTCTGCTTGTGAAATCACCCGGTCAAATACAATAAATTCGGACATACCTGAATGCATTTTCTCGATCGGAATAACTCCGGGCTCGGGTGCCAGAGTGCAATCAAATTTTAATGTCTGATCTTCGAGATGGTGAAAATAGTGAGAGATGTAAGGTTTATTTTTCGGCCGGTTGATTAAGTTGATAAACTCATATTGTCCCAGGTCGGCGATCCGGTGTGAAGTCATCAGCATCATTTTCTGACCATCGCTGTGAAATTCCCAAATAGCCTCTTCTTGCTCGGTTGCTGGATGTACAACGGCAATAATTGTGGTCTGCCTTAGAGTGCTTAAATGATTAGATAGATTGAGCGTGCTTACCACACTGGATGAATGGTAGTTCAAGTCACGGCCAGCGGGGAATATTTCTATTATTTGCGATTTACTGGATGATTGAAAAATGCTTTGCCGGTCTGGTAGTTTACTTGAATGAAGCCAATATAAAGACCCCTCGACTCCACCGGGTGCCACCTGCTGAGCAAGTAAAGAAAGCGTTCCCCAAAGTAGGGCAAACCATATGAAGATGGATTTCATGACAGGTGAATTTGAAGTCATTAAAACTGGTCGAAGGGGATTGCATAGCCAATGGATACCTGAATTGACTTTCCACTATTTTTGTTCTCTATAAAATTGTATCCGTTGGCCATTGTCTCGATGTTGTCTTTCAGTCCCAGGTTATACCTGGCGTCGAAAATAAACCGGCCAATTTCAAAGCCGATGCCACCTACCAACATAAAATCTGATGACCCCTTTAAGACACCTCTTAGGTTTTGCTGTATTTGTAAATCCTGTCCATTGACATCTGAATTGGAGGTGTAGGTGATTTTTTCACTGGCAACATTGGCACTAAATTGTGGCCCAAGGAATATGTTCAACCCAGCAAGTACCTCACTATAATCAGCCAGTGGGTATACTTTAAGTAGTGTGGAGAGTTGAAAATACTGGTATTCAAAATTCATCCGATATGTCAGGTCATTGATATCCTGATAGCTAAATTTGGAGCCGCCCTGTGCATATACAAGCTCGGGCTGCAGGGCCAAAAAGGACCCGGGGAAACGGTAGTAAAAAAACATACCTCCTAATCCACCATAAGCACTCTCATCAAGTGTACTATATGTACTCTCCGGGAAAAAGTCCCGGATGATGGTTTGCTTTACATTAGAAATATCTGATTTGGAAGCTCCAACCTTAAACCCAAAATAAAAAGCATCTTCGTCAGCTAGCTGAGCAAACACTCCATATGACAGCGTTAATAGGAGAAGCAGTATGGTGGTTCGTTTCATGATCATTGGCTTTACGTCCCGGTAGGTGACACGAGAATGGGCGAATATTTTTTCTGTTATTGGCTTTTGTCGCATTATTTGAAACATGTTCTCTGGTTCATGTAGCACTTTATTGCTAGTTGATTGCCGGATAAAGAAAAAGGTTACCCACTTAGAGCGAGAAAAATTGTGAATTCGAAAAAACTGTGATCGAGGATGAGGAAGATGTGTTATAAAAATCCCAGTTTGAAATAGAATCTACAGATGATGGGAGTGGTGATATCCTGATCGCAGCACGTGGACTTTCGTCAAATTAGTGGTGAACTTTGCTGGTTATACCAGCATATATCGTGTTGTACCTTCTTAGTGGTGGACTTTCATTTATGATCGAGAGACATGACATAATCATAACTCTCGTCAAGTAGGGTCACGACCAATTTGAGATCTGCCAACATCTTATCTGTGATTAAAGTATATCCCCGCATCGTAGCACCATGCGACTTGAAAGCGGTGGTCTTGTACTTCTCCAGATACTTCTTTTTGGTGCCTTCGGAAAATCGGATCCCGACTTCCCCATCCTTATTAAGTATGGAGAACATATGTCCGTTTGCAGAAGTGTAGGGAACCGTCTTTCCCTTTCGCTCAAATCTGGGGCACATACGGACGATTTTGTCGTAAAGTGCCAATTTTTCTTCCCACATGATTTACTTTTTTGATATTGAATCAGTGAAGTAAATCCCAGAGATCAAGCTCCAGGATTCAGCAGATCTATACTAGCGGTATTAAAGATAGAAACTTCGTCGCATTAAGGAAATTGAGAGAACTCCCGCATTACTCGTATTTTCAACCCTGGGGAAGGTATTGAAGTAAGATATGAGCATAATCATAGTTGTGGACAATAGCATTTATGACATGCTCTTGTGATTCCTTCTGATCCGGCGAGCGTGAGTGCTAACCTAAAACCTGAAAAAGCTGTGGCATATTTAGTGGGTTATAATGAACCAAAATAGATGACGAAGCAGACTGCACCATATAAAGTGAAAAACAAGATCAGAATTCTCACTGCCGGCTCCCTTTTTGACGGGCATGATGCAGCAATAAATATCATGCGGAGGATCATGCAGCGTTCAGGAGCTGAAGTAATACACCTAGGGCATAACCGGCCGGTACAAGAGATTGTCAACGCGGCCATTCAAGAGGATGTTCAGGGTATTGCTATAACCTCCTATCAAGGAGGGCACAATGAATTTTTTAAATATGCATTTGATCTTTTGCAAGAAAAGTGTGCACCACAGATTAAGATTTTTGGTGGAGGAGGAGGCACAATTTTGCCTTCTGAAATTGCAGCACTGCATGCCTACGGAATTACCCGCATTTATTCACCGGATGATGGTCGTGAGATGGGCTTGCAGGGCATGATCAATGATTTATTGCAGGCCTGTGATTTTCCGGTAGGTAATCGCTTTTCTGGTGAGCCGGATGATCTGTTGACTCGTGATCCTCTTACTGTTTCAGGTGCAATTTCGGCCATCGAAAATTACCCTGAAAGCAATAAAAATTGGATATCAAAACTGAAGGATGAAGTAAAAAAAAGGAAAATTCCTGTATTGGGCATCACCGGGACAGGTGGTGCGGGAAAATCAAGTCTGGTCGATGAAATTGTCCTGCGTTTTCTAACTCAGTACCCATCTAAAACGCTTGGTATTATTGCAATCGATCCGTCTAAGAGAAAGACCGGAGGAGCCTTATTGGGAGATCGCATCAGGATGAATGCTATTGCAAATGAGAGAGTATTTATGCGATCATTAGCAACGCGGCAATATAATCTCGCTCTGTCGAAAGATATTGATACTACCCTTGACATATTGAAATATGCGGGTTTTGATCTCATCATACTCGAGACTTCGGGCATCGGTCAGGCAGGAAGCGAAATTGTAGATTATGCTGATTTATCGATGTATGTAATGACACCTGAATTTGGTGCTGCAACACAGTTGGAAAAAATTGATATGCTTGATTTTGCCAACATCATTGTCCTAAATAAATTTGACAAACACGGGGCACAAGATGCCCTCCGGGCAGTTAAAAAACAATTTCAAAGAAACCATGATCTATGGGAAGAAGATCTTGAAAAAATGCCGGTCTTTGGCACGGTGGCTTCTCAGTTTAATGATCCTGGGGTAAATGCAGTATTTAATGAATTGGTGAAAAGATTATTTCCCAATAATAAAACAAAAATTTATGTAGATGCTGGTCCTGATAAACAATTTATTATTCCACCTCCGCGGGTACGCTATTTGTCGGAAATAACCCAAACAATCCGGGAATATGATCAGGACGTGGAAAATCAGGCCGGGATCGCCAGTAAATTGTATGCTCTGAATAAGACAATTGAGTTGGTGAGCAACGCACAGGAAATACTGACTTTAAAGGAAGAACTCTCCCGTGAACTAAGCGAAGAAAACCGCGGGATATTGGAGAATTGGCAGGCTAAGAAATCAAAATACCGTGGTGAATATTTTACTTATGAGGTGAGAGGAAAAGAATTTAAGGTAGCAAACTACACCGAAACACTTTCCCACAGTGTATTGCCTAAAATTTCATTTCCCAGGTATCAGGATTGGGGTGACTTGTTAAAATGGAGTAAGCAAGAAAACGTCCCTGGTGAATTTCCATTTACGGCCGGAGTATTTCCTTTTAAACGAAAAGGTGAAGATCCGACCCGCATGTTTGCGGGCGAGGGAGGACCGGAAAGGACGAATAAGCGATTTCACTATCTCTCGCAGGATATGCCCGCCAAAAGGCTCTCTACTGCATTTGATTCGGTAACGCTATATGGTGAGGATCCCGATCATCGTCCGGATATCTACGGCAAGGTGGGTAATTCCGGTGTAAATGTGAGTTCACTCAACGATGCCAAGAAATTATATTCAGGTTTTAATTTGTGTGATCCCAAGACCTCTGTATCTATGACCATTAATGGTCCTGCCGCCACGATTTGCGCCTTTTTTATGAATGCAGCGATTGATCAGCAATGCGAATTATACATTAGAGAGCAGGGCCTTGAGCATTTAGTTGAAGCTAAATTTAAAGAACTTTATGATGACCGTGGCATACCTCGACCGGTTTATGCTGGTGATTTGCCAGAGGGAAATGATGGATTGGGACTGATGCTACTCGGTTTGACCGGTGATCAGGTGTTAGAGCCCAAAACCTATCAAATACTGAAAGTAAAGGCATTAAAGTCAGTAAGAGGTACGGTGCAGGCCGATATTCTTAAAGAGGACCAGGCACAAAATACTTGCATTTTTTCCACAGAATTTTCGCTAAAATTGATGGGGGATATGCAGCAGTATTTCATTGATAGACATGTGGTGAATTTTTATTCCGTATCCATTTCCGGTTATCACATAGCTGAAGCGGGAGCTAATCCCATTACCCAGTTGGCATTCACCCTCTCTAACGGTTTTACATATGTGGAATATTATTTATCCCGCGGAATGCACGTCGATGATTTTGCCCCCAACCTTTCATTCTTTTTTTCTAACGGAGTCGATCCGGAATATGCGGTGATAGGCCGTGTGGCGAGGAAAATCTGGGCCAAAGCAATGAAATATAAATATGGTGCTAATGAACGATCCCAAAAACTAAAATATCACATTCAGACCTCCGGTCGATCGTTGCATGCCCAGGAAATCGACTTTAATGATATTCGTACTACCCTGCAAGCATTGTATGCGATTTATGATAACTGCAATTCGCTACACACTAATGCATATGATGAGGCGATTACTACGCCAACCGAGGAAAGCGTGAGGCGCGCTGTCGCTATACAAATGATTATTAATTATGAATTGGGCTTGTCTAAGAATGAAAATCCTTTACAAGGTGCCTTTATTATCGAGGAACTCACCGATTTAGTGGAGCAAGCAGTCTTGATGGAGTTTGATCGCATCACCGAGCGCGGAGGGGTTTTGGGCGCTATGGAAACCATGTACCAGCGTGGAAAAATACAGGAGGAATCATTATATTATGAAACACTCAAGCATAGTGGAAAATATCCAATCATCGGAGTAAATACATTTTTATCTTCGGAAGGGTCACCAACGATTCTCCCCAGAGAAGTGATTCGCGCTACCGGGGAGGAAAAAGAAAGGCAAATTGACAATCTCAATAAATTACATGAAGCTCACGAAATCCTGGCATCTCAACAATTAGAAAAATTGCAAGAGGTAGCACTGCAAAATGAGAACACATTTGACCAATTAATGGAAACAGTGAAATATTGTTCCTTAGGTCAGATAACCGGTGCTTTATTTAAAGTGGGTGGTCAATATCGTCGCAGCATGTAAAGGCAGATCAAAACTTTGATTAAATTTTGTTGATTAATGATCCGTACTAGTTAGAAGAAATATGACTCAATTATTCATTTTAATACGTCCTTAAAATAGAAGAAATAGAGGATACTTAAAAGTCCATCAACAACTGCAATCAATATTCACAGAATGGCAGCAGAGCAAGAAAAAAAATTAAATGGCGCATTTGTTTTCGGAATTTAAGGGAGTGACTAAAGAAGAGTGGCTGGCTCAGGTGAAAAAAGATCTGAAAGGCCAGTCGTGGAGGAATTTAGATTGGATGCCACAACCATCATTACGAGTCAGTCCTTTTGCCGACACTTCAGATATTGAGTCGGATCTTCCTGCGATTACCCGGGGCAGGTTACAAAATTCCTGGGAAATTGGAGTTCCGATTTTCGTTGGTCAAGATTATCAGGTCGCTAATCAATATGCTTTAGAGGCATTGCAAGGGGGAGCTGAATCACTATTGTTTTTCCTGGAGAATGCGGATGTAGAAGACTTGAAACAACTCCTCACGGGAATTAAACTCGAACTAATTACAACCCATTTCCATTTGCAAACACGGGATAGAGGGCAGTTTCTGGAGAATTTACGGACGATCATTGATCAAACAAAGATAAATACGGAGAAAATTTGCTGTAGTATTCGCGGCGATGTAAGTCAAGGCAATACAGAATTGCCCGGAAAGGGATTTCCTAAGATTGAACAGGTCATTAGCACCACTCTGGATTCTGATACCGAAACCATCGAGCAATTAGAAGATCTCATCAACAATGCCAGGCGATTTATTTCTTCAGCTCCCAGTGAAAAGACATGTAGTAACCTGACTTTGTCAGTACCAATAGGGAAATACTATTTTTTAAATATTGCCAAACTGCGTGCCCTGCAAGTGTTATGGCAACAGGTGAATTTAAACTCGCAGAATAAAGTCTATACCGTGCTTAAAGTGGAGGCCTTTTTTCCACGGAATGTATTTATTGAAAGCGCAGACCAGAACCTAATTATTACAGCACCCCTTGCAATGTCTGCAATCATTGGAGGCGCCCAACGGTTATTTATTCGTCCCCCGGATAGTGCGTCAGAAAATGTGTCCTTTGCCCGGGGAATTGCACAAAATGTGCAACACATTATGAAAATGGAATGTGGACTTAACCGGGTTATTGATCCGGCTGCTGGCAGTTACTATATAGAATCTCTCACCGGTCAATTGGTCCAGGCAGTCGCTCGTAAAGTCTTTAAATCGCCTGTGGATTTTAAGCATTTACGTGAGCAGTTGACATTTGATGAGCAGCCCATGGAATGGAACACACCGGAAGATATCGAGGTGAAAAGTGTCTTTTCTATGAAAGATCTGCAGCATGGCAACCATTTGCACTTTGCCGCTGGAATACCCCCATATTTACGTGGACCGTATAGCTC
>JABDLW010000281.1 GCA_013001805.1 Saprospiraceae bacterium
GGTGAGTACCGTAACGGTCAGTGGTGGGGTGGACTCTACGGATGGTACGGTCGCTATGGTTTGATGATGATATTCGCCGCGATGGATGTTGCGACCGAGTGCGCTTATCTATTATCGGGTGATAAGAAATACCTGGAGCTTCTGCGATCCCAAATCGATCAACTTTTACTAAGATCGAAAACTACGCAGGAGGGCCAATTGCTGGTGCCTTACCGAATTAACAAAGATGGCTGGCATAGCTATCGACCCGTGATGATAAGAGACCTGGCTCACCTATGGCATGCCTCTATGGATACGGCCGATTGGGCTCGGATCGATAAGGTACATGCGGGGCATAAATTCAGGCCACTGAATGGCGATGGTATTTGGGGTAAGAATACTTTAGATCATCTTGATAAAGCAACGCCATACAAACCGACTGCAGCCTTTGACTGGAGTGAGGAAATGGTGCTTGGTGATCGTACGATGGGAAAAAGTGAATATGCCCGCTTGATGTATTATGCCGGAGAAAATCCTGATTGGCCGCTTGAGGCTTTAAAAGCCGATTTTCAGGAAATGAACCGACGTATGGAATTTATGCGCCAGGATAAAAGACCAATTTCTGAGATAAAGGGTGATGATACCTACCCCAATAATCCCATTATTATTAAAGCCCTGCAGCAAACTACTATGGGCACACCACAAACGATTTATTTCGGAGGACTGCTTCGGGCCACAGTGCGATACTTTGATGCTGTCGCTAAGCGTCCGGGCTTGCCAAAAGAAGTGTCAGCGCTGGTGACGGCACTGAGTAGTGAAGGTGCAATCATTCAATTGGTCAATTTAAATCCCGTCAAACAACGCCAGCTAATTATTCAAGCAGGTGCTTTTGGCGAGCATCAATTTACGGATGTTAGTTTCGAGGTGACGGATCCTTCAAATAGCACAAACGCCAAATCAAATGAGAAGAGCATTGCAGTACAAGGAACCTATATAAGGATCAATTTAGATCCATCCAGCGCAATCAGGTTAAAATTAGGAATGGATAGATTTGTGGATAAACCATCTTACCGGTTCCCCTGGGATGATTAGCAACTGATTTTACCATAGCTCATGTTGATTTACATGTTTCATTGCCACCGGCATATGTGTCACCTTTTTTTTTAGAAAAATGTGCCGACTCAGGTAGGATAACTTAGGAGTTTTCTGAGTTAAACAAATAATTGGATAAGGAGGATTTCTTCAGTTCAATATTATATCCAGCAGCTGTAGGTGGCATGTACCGGCCATTGACAATCTTCACCGGATGAATAAAGTGTTCATGTAAATGATCTACATATTCAATCATCCGATTTTCCATTGTACCAGAAATAGATATATAATCTATCATGCCAATGTGCTGGGCCAACTCACACAGTCCCACTCCGCCAGCATGAGGGCAGACCGGTACTTCAAATTTGTGAGCCAAAAGAAGTACGGCCAATACTTCATTGACGCCTGCCATCCGCACTGTATCGACCTGGCAAATGTCGATTGCTTTTGCCTGAAAGAATTGTTTGAATATGACCCGGTTAGCACAGACCTCTCCTGTTGCTACTTTGATTGGGTTGACATGTTTTTTTATAGCTGCATGTCCTAAAATATCGTCTGGACTGGTGGGTTCCTCAATCCAGAATGGTTGAAATTTTTTAAATTTTTCCATCCTCTCGATGGTTTCTTCTACACCCCAGACCTGATTAGCATCCATCATAAGCAGGCCAGACTCACCTATCATTTCTCTCAAAAGTCCGGCTCTCCGCATGTCATCGGTCTCGTCTGTTCCAACTTTCATTTTAAAAGCATTCCAACCATTCGCCATCGACTCCCGGCATAACCTAATTATTTTTTCATCAGAATATCCCATCCATCCTATTGAGGTGGTATAGGCGGGATATCCTTGTTGTTCCAGAAGGGAAATGCGATCGTTCTTGCTCGCTTGTTTTTCCTGGAGTAATTCAATAGCCTCTTCCGGCTTCAATGCATCTTCTATGTAGGTGAAGTCGACGCAAGCCACGAGCTGTTGCGGGGTCATATCTGCCAATAATTTCCACAATGGTTTTTTTTCGAGTTTGGCGTATAAGTCCCAGACTGCATTGATAATGGCTCCAGCAGCCATGTAAATGATTCCTTTTTCCGGCCCTAACCATCTTAGTTGACTATCTCCACAAATCAATCGCCAGAAATTCGCCATATCATCTATAAAGGCTTCCAAGTCCTTCCCAATGACATATGACAGGTATGATTTAATTGCGTGCACGCAAATGTCGTTTCCTCGACCGATCGTAAAAACGAGACTATGACCCTCCAATCCATCTGGATGGTCAGTCTGCAGAATTAAATAGGCCGCGGAATAATCCGGATCCAGGTACATGGCATCGGATCCATCCAAATGATGACTAGTGGGAAACCGCACGTCCAGCACTTGGGCAGATAGAATTTTTGTCATTTTTTGAGTTGGTAAATTTTCTTCCCGATTTGTTTAAAGTCTCATTAAACGTCAAGGCATGATGTTTGACTTTTCAGGAGCGGTTTATTTATTAATAAGTCAATTCCTTAAAGCTCAAAATATATTTGGTGACTTCTTCTGCCTGTCGCATGGTCAAATTGGCATTGGCTGGCATGATTATATTACCAGGCCAGTTTCCAGTGCCACCCTCGATTATTTTTTTCGTTAGGTACTCAGTAGCGAAATTATCCTCAAAAAATCGCTCCGCAATTTGTTCAAAACTTGGTCCAATCACTTTTTCATACGGAGAATGACAAGTCAAACAGGTGTGATCTAGCAAAACCTGTCTGCCTTCTGTCAGGCCCTCCTTTATTGGAAGCAACTTTTGCCAGGAGGCAGGCCCGGTCAATACGCGATTTTTGACTACAGGTTTTGGCCTTTCAGCCGAAAACGTGATTCTTTTGATCGAAGCATCCTCATTCGCTTGGAATCCTTTGTTTCCATACTCCAAAAGATATAGGGAACCATCCGGGCCAAATTTCATATCGATTATCTTCGAAAAGGGCTGGGTTGATAAAAAGGGCTCCATCCGCTTTATTTCCAAATTATTTTTTTCCAACTCAATTGTGACGATCCAATTACGTACCCAATCGTACAGAAAAAGTCTCCCATCATAGTACGCCGGAAATCTCAGGCTAGATTCAGGATAATCTTTTACATAATATTTGGGACCAACCATGATG
>JABDLW010000292.1 GCA_013001805.1 Saprospiraceae bacterium
TCAAGTTGATTGCTGAAGCCGTAAATCGTCGTTTTGTGACGAGGCGAGACGAAGGAAGATACCGGGTGGTAACTGACTGAGGATCAAGGAAGTCAGAAATGACGAGAACGGCTTGTGATTTTAAATAATAAAATTATTTGGAGGAGAATCAGCGCAAGTAGGGTATTTCAACAGCCTCCTAGAATGTTATGTATCTAGTAATCAAGCCCTGGAACCGAACTTTTTCAACAATAAAGGGTTTGAACTTCAGGCCTGTTTTACTGCCGGCACATTAGATTTAATCATATTAAAATCAATCGGACCCATATGCTTATCATTCTTATTCTTGCTGTTTTGAGCTGGTCCTGTTCGGGGTCCAAAGCCAATGCCCTTGTTGTCGCTAATGGGCAAGCAAGTACTGAAACAGTAGCCACGAAAAATTTCCCAGGTCCTCCTGAAGAAAAGAATGCCGAAGAATCTGATGCCAAGGTGACAGGGGAGAATGTTAAGGCGGCAATGGAGATTGATGTTGGAACCAGAATGCCAACCGATCATCGAGCAGTAAAAGAGGACAAAAAAGCCGTAGTCACTCCGGACGTACAAAGGGAACAATTTCCGGAGAAACCTGATGCATTAATTACTGAATCAGACTCCTATGCTGAGGACCAAGAATCCAGCGGTGACTCGCCGGAATCAATGGAAAAGGTTGATCATGAATTATTTTCTACACTTCTCACGAAGTATGTTGATGGTCAGGGCAAAGTAGATTATGATGGATTAAAAAATGAATTGGCAAAATTAAATAGTTATTTGACTGAGCTAAAGCAAAATCCGGTGAGTGAAAACTGGTCGAAGGATGAGCAACTGGCCTATTGGATCAATGCCTATAACGCTTTTACGATCAAACTAATACTGGATCACTACCCTGTTGCTTCCATTACTGACATAGAAAATGGTAAGCCCTGGGACAAGAAATGGATTACCCTCGGCAATGAAACTTATTCATTAAATCAAATAGAAAACGAAATAATCAGACCCCAATTTAATGAACCCAGAATTCATTTTGCTGTGAATTGCGCGGCCAAATCATGCCCACCTCTCGCAAATAAAGCATTTACCGCAGGCAACATGGAGGCTCTCCTGGAGTCGCAAACGAAAAAGTTCATCAACGATAAGCAATACAATCAGATCGATGCTGGCCGTTTGCGCATTTCCAAAATATTCGATTGGTACGGTAGCGACTTTAAAGACCTGGTAGCTTTTCTAAATAAGTATTCTACAATCCCAATTAACGCCAATGCCAAGATTGAGTTCGTCGAATATAATTGGAGTTTAAACAACTAATAATTTACCTATATTACCCTCTCTACTGCCAGTACTTATTCTTAAAAGTGGAGACGTCAATATTTCCGGTTCCAGGGTTTGCCTATGGAATTAAAATGAGAGGAGCTGTTTACCTTTTTTTAATGTAACTCACTAAGAAAAAAAAGAATCACATGAAATTCATTTTATTATTCCCT
Organism: Saprospiraceae bacterium; assembly: GCA_013001805.1. Lineage (GTDB taxonomy): Bacteria > Bacteroidota > Bacteroidia > Chitinophagales > Saprospiraceae > JABDMH01. Next base: position 1,500 of record JABDLW010000292.1, read on the forward strand.
CTATTGAGCTTTTGTATTGGTGATATTGTTGGGCAAGATTGTACACCATGGTTTCCTTTCAATGAAGATACCCGGTTTGAATATTCTTTTTTCGATAAAAAGGATAGATTGACCGGACGTATGGAGTATCATATTGCCAACGTCACTCAGACAGGTGCAGATTATCGGGCAGATGTGACATCCAAATTTTTCGATAAGAAAGATAAAGAAGCGGGGACATTTGAATTTGAGGTCTCCTGTAGCGATGGAGTTTACCGGGCCAATGTCTCCAATTTTATGAATCCGGCGGTTAAGGAAATGTTTGGTAATGTCGAAGTCTCGGTGACGGGAGAAGATCTCGTTATACCACCCAACTTGAAAGTAGGTGAGAAATTGCCAGATGCCAATTCACATATGGAAGCCGAAATGGGAATTATTACCATGAAAATGGATATGGAGATCACAAACCGAGAGGTGCTGGGCAAAGAAACCGTGGTTACTCCAGCCGGGTCTTTTGAGGCATTTAAGGTGACAGCGCAGGAACATATTAAAATGCCGGTGATGAACCGGACCAGCACGGGCATATATTTTTACGCACCCGGATATGGTCAGGTTAAATATGAGTATTTTGATAAGAAGGGGAATTTGGACTCCTATATGCTTTTGACCAAGTTTGACCGGCCTTAAGACGAGGGTCATTTCCCTGCTAATTGGGTATGCTCTATTAAGTCTGCTCCGGCACCAATTTTTACCCCCCGGTTATCTAATCATTTAATAATGATTATGCGCTGGAGTATTTTCGTTATTTTCCCGACATGAATATAGTGGTCCTTGATGGATACACCGTAAACCCGGGCGATCTCACCTGGGAACCTTTGGAAAAACTGGGTGATGCCTGTGTTTTCGAGCGCACCTCATATGATCAAATCCTGCCGCGAGCGGCCAGTGCCGACGTCCTGGTGGTAAACAAGGTTCGAATAAATGCTGACCACCTGCGTCAACTTCCCAACCTTAAGTGTATCTGTTTATTGGCGACTGGTTATGATAATGTGGATATAGCGGCTGCCAAATCTCAAAATATTCCGGTATTCAATGCAGTTGGGTATGGGACAGAATCGGTGGCACAACATACCATGGCTATGATGCTGGCCTTTACCAACAAGATCGAGACACATCATCGATCGGTGAGGGAAGGTCAATGGTCGTCACAAGATGATTTTTCCTACTCACTAAATACGGTCACTGAACTGGCCGGAAAGAATCTTGGAATTATTGGTTTTGGAAAAATTGGTAGCAGGGTGGGGGAATTAGCTCAGGTTTTTGGAATGAATATTCTGACGACTTCAAAACGAAAATTCAATGGAATAGCCAAACAGGTTTCGTCAGAAGAACTCTACCGCTCCTCGCATTATATCTCATTGCACGCACCTTTGACAGAGGAAACCCATGGCATGATAAATGATGAGTCATTAAGAGTGATGCGAAGGGATGCAGTGATAATAAATACCGGTAGAGGAGATTTAATAAATGAAAATCATCTGGTAGAAGCTTTGTTGGAGGAAAGGATCGGTGGTGCCATCCTTGATGTCCTGGGCATTGAGCCTCCGCTTGCCTCCAATCGATTACTGCATCTTAAAAATGTGGTGGTCACCCCACACATGGCCTGGCGAAGTAAGGAGGCAAGAAATAATTTAATAAATATTGTAGCAAAAAATATTGTAGATTTTTCTAATGGAAGGATGGAAAAAAGTCTGGTCTAAAAGGCTGGGAAGCTATGTTGGTTTTGTTAGTGCTGCTGCTTTGGTTGGCTTTCTGATCCTACTTGTCTATTTGTCATTCCACGACGACACTGGTGCGGGTATCTATTCTCAATTAAAACTGGCTACAAAGGTGAGTTTTAGCTATGTGGGATTACTGTGGGTATCTCTGTCTTATATCGTTTACCGGATTTATCATTATTATCGTTGCATTTACCTTAGTCAGGGTTCCTATTCATTTGCGAGAAAATTTAGTTCTTTTACATTATTGCCATTGGCTCTGGCTATCGGACTTATGGATGTCTTTCAGCCAATGGCTCTAATAGAAGCACCTGATTTTGGTTGGAGCAACATCCCTTCCGACAGGCCTGGTGCGGCAGGCGATAGGATTGAGAAGGGGAGTAAGATAAGGGGAGTCCACTATTTTAGCCGGTTTCATGAGGGCGATCGCGACTTTTCCATATTGGTGGAAAACAACGTAAAACAAGTGGTCCTGGTGCCTTATGC
>JABDLW010000314.1 GCA_013001805.1 Saprospiraceae bacterium
GTGCGACAGGCTGACCAAAGTAAAGTAAAAGAATATGCTGCGGAAGATGCCGACATCACGTTACAGCTTCGCGATCTGCTTTTTGGTGAATTAAAAAAAGAGGGTTTACTTAATGTCTATGATGAAATTGAGGAACCCCTCATCAAAGTCCTGGTCGCCCTGGAATATGCCGGAGTTAACCTCGATCAAAAATATTTAAATGATTATTCGCTCGAGTTACAAGAACAAATTTTAAATGAAGAAAGTAAAATTTATAAAATAGCTGGCACCCATTTTAATATTGCTTCGCCAAAACAAGTAGGAGAAATATTATTTGATAAATTAAAAATTCCCTATCGATGGCGCCGCACCGCTACCGGTCAATATTCTACTGATGAAGATAAAATGACCGAGTTGGCCGAACAAAATGAAATAGTGGCCAATATTATGCAGCATCGAATGTATTCTAAATTAAAGTCTACGTATGTCGATGCATTACCTCTTATGGTAAATAAAAAGACGGGAAGAATCCACAGTTCATTTAATCAGGCACTGGCAGCGACCGGCAGACTCAGCTCAAATAATCCCAACCTCCAAAATATTCCTATCCGTACGCCGGAAGGTAGACGCATTCGCGAAGCCTTTATTCCCCGGGATGACAATCACATTCTTTTGTCGGCAGATTATTCACAAATTGAATTGCGACTGATTGCTGAAATAAGTAAAGACGAAGCCATGCTGGAGGCATTTGCGAAGAACCAGGATATACACCGGGCCACCGCGGCAAGGGTCTATGCTGTAGACTATGACGCAGTAACAGATGACCAGCGACGTAATGCCAAAACCGTCAACTTTAGTATCACCTATGGTGCCGGATCAACTAATCTATCCCGGCAATTGGGAATAAAAAGGACAGAAGCAAAAGTTTTAATCGAGCAATATTTTAAACAGTATTCGGGATTAAAAAAATACATGGACACCACGGTGGAGTTTGCCCGGGAGCACGGATATGTCGAAACACTTTTGGGCAGGAGACGCAAATTAAGAGACATAAATTCGCGCAATGGCATGGCCCGGAGTGGTGCCGAGCGCATCGCCATCAATACTCCGATTCAGGGTACTGCTGCCGATATGATCAAACTGGCTATGATCAAAATCCATCAAGCAATGCAAGAACAAAAAATGCAATCAAAAATGATCTTGCAGGTACATGACGAGCTGGTTTTTGACATTTTAAAATCGGAGGTTGGACCAATGAAAATAATCATTGAAGAGCAAATGAAAAATGCGATCCCCAGTTTGCAGGTGCCCATAGTAGTGGGCATGGGTACGGGTGACAATTGGCTGGAGGCGCATTAGGAATGACGAATGTTTGAATGATCCGAATGACAAATGATTTAAATATCATATAACGAATTGTTCGAATGACGAATGTCGAATGATTTGTGGGTGCAATTTGATTCGTGCCATTCCAAAATTTATTATCTCCACATTGAAACGAACAACCATTAGTACAACATTAATTTCTTTGTGAAGGAAATATTCCCTTCACCGATAAATTGCACCAGTACCAGGCCACGTCTAAATTCTTTTACATCAATTTCGATCGCATCTTCATCGCCAGGGGAGACAGCTATACGATGTAGTATGGCTCCATCGAGCCCGACAATTTGCAAGTGTCCTGCCTCTTGCATCACAGGTAGTCCCACCCGGATTTTATCGAGTGCCGGATTCGGCAAGACGAGCATGTCCTCGTTATTTTCAATTTTAATCGTAAGGTTCATCGAGTAGGTATATGATCCGTCCAGATCCATTGATTTCAGCCGATAGGAATAATCTCCGGGCCGATACACCTGATCAATAAACTGGTAGTTGGTGATTTCCCCTGCATCTCCTTTAGATGGAACAATACCAACTTGTTTAAATGACTCCTGGCCTAAACTTCGTTCAACTTCAAAATGTGAAGCATTAAATTCGAAGCCGGTTTCCCAGTCGAGAAATACTTTTTTATTCTCTTTCTTAATGTGGACAGCAATTAACTCTACGGGTAAAATTCCTGCCTCAACAACCCGGTAAATGATGCCAGATAAATTAGCTGCATACACCCGACCTTTTTCATCTTCGCCAAAGGATGAAATATTGTTTGCCGGTATGGTGGCGGTAATGGCTACTGATCGACCGGGACTCAGTTGCAGGGTACGGATCTGATCGCGTGCGAATTCAGCAAAAATATAGTGCCCTTCAAATACATTATAAAATTCACCGCGCATGACATATCCTCCCGTGACGGACAGGCCTGGACCTGGTCCATACCAATGCACCGGATCGGTAAAGGTTTGTTCATCGCATTGGTTGTTGCCGCATCCCGGACAGGCAATATCTCCCTCCCGGCAATCCCATCCATAATTCAAGCCGCCTACGTTTTCACTGGCCGAAATGAAGTTTATTTCCTCGCGAGCACTCTGGCCAACATCTCCTATCCAAAGGTCGTAGTTATCATCAAAACTAAAACGCCATGGATTTCTCAGACCAACTGCCCAGATCTCCCGAACGGTGTCACCACCCATTTGAGCGTAAGGATTGTTTGCCGGAATCGAGTAGGGAAGATTGTCTACATTGATGCGCAACATTTTGCCCAGGGGCAAAGTCAGATTTTGACTTCGTTCGCCGGGATCATTTCCGCTGCCGCCATCTCCGACTCCGATATACAAGTTGCCTTCTGGGCCAAAAGCCATATCTCCGCCATTGTGATTTGATTGGGGTTGATTGATTCTCATTACTTCAACCCCGGATGAATGTTCCGCCAGGGAGGAATCAGCACTGACCGAATAACGCTCTATCACCGCATCACGGATGGAATTCACTGTGGCTGTATAATACACAAAAAAATAGCCGTTTTGCTGATATTCCGGATGGAATACCAGACCCAATAAACCCTCTTCGCTAGCATCACTATCTACTTTAGAGCTGATATCCAAAAAAGGTTGCTCACCCTTCTGACCGTCTTCATCCAGCACCTGAATTCGACCCACTTTTTCGACTATGAACAATCGATTCGACCCATCTCCGGCATTGGCAATATCTACGGGCTGAGAAAAGTTGATGGCAAACTCCTCAATGGATATCTGAGAAAGTGCCCCGGTCCATGAGAACAAGCCTATAGTCAGGCCAATGAAACAGTTAACTAGTTTTTTCATGAAATGATAAACTAAGGTATATGGAGTGTGTCAAAAAGGAATTGAGTATGACTGGAGCGGTCGCCTGTGAATTAGCAACGCAAATTTAGTTCTCGAATTGCCTGCACAATAAAATTACAAGCGGAATTGCCGTATTGTACTTGTAAATTGCCGCACTTGCTCGATCGTACCCATACTTACCCGGGCATATCCTGGCTGATCATCATATTCGCGTATTGAAATGCGGTGCTTATCCAGTGTCGCGACCAATTCCGGTTGAAAGTTCTTTGTCTCAAAGTATATAAAACTGGTATGTGATGGAATATAGGATACGCCCCAGCTATCAAATGCCTCATAAATAAGATCTTTGGCTTTACTGTTTTCTTTTTTACACATTTCGACGAATGTTTGATCATCAGCCGCAGCCAGTGCGGCATATAAAGATGTAGTAGGCATGTTTATCTCAAAGCCTATATGGTATCGCTTCAGTTGTTTGATTATTTCAGGATGTGCATAAGCATAACCAACCCGAAGCCCTGCCAGACCATAGATCTTAGAAAACGTGCGGGCAACCACCAGGTTGGGCATGGACAACACTTCAGATGCCAGGGAGGAACTAATTCCATCAGCTGTAAATTCAATGTATGCCTCATCGACAAAGATCATGGTTTCTGAGGGTACTTTTTTGCAAAAAGATAGTAACTCTGCAGCGTCTGTTTTGGTGCCTGTGGGATTATTGGGATTGCAAAAATACACAAGTTGTGCATCCCGGCAGGCTTCCAATAATCCATCCAGATTATGTGAAAAGTCTTTATCCAGTGGCACCTTCATCCACTGGGCGTCAAATGTGCTGGCATGTTGCATCATCAATGGAAAAGTGGGATAACTGGAAACGATTTTACCTCCCCGGGCACCAAAGGCTAATCCGGCGAGCTGGAGTATTTCAGTGGAGCCCGCTCCCAGAATGATGCTGTCGGATGGTATCCCTTCATTTTTTGAAATCCGGTCTATCAAAACCTGGCGAGTTTGCCATGGATACCGGTTTGATTCTTTCACTGAGTGATTTATGGCCTCGATCACCGCCTGGGAAGGTCCGTAAGCGTTTTCGTTGGAGTTTAGAAGAATCTGGCCGTTTACTTCACTTTCATGGTACTTGGAGAAGGCCCGATTTGTTGAGAACGCCGGGGCTGTAGTAACGATGCCGGCACTGGCAATTCCAGCATTTTTCAACCAACTTCTTCGACTGTGTTTCATTACTGTGGAGTTTTTCTGCTTTAAAAATACAAAGGAACTTCATTCGAATATCAATCTTACCTCTTTTGTACCATTAAGATCATGCTAGTGAAAGATTAACACATCTTTAAGATCACGTCATAGTAGCAGATCGGCTTACAATAAAGCCTATTGTTATGAAAACGTATATTTTTCTTCTGGGAATAATGTTGGTGGTTTCGGTGGGATGCAGATCCGTCGAGAAAATGATTGACCAGGGCAATTTTGACAGAGCAATTGACAAATCAATGAGAAAGATCGCTGGAAAAGAGAACCTAGGTACAAAGCATGTATTGGCCATCGAAGCAGCGTTCAGCAAAGCCAATGACCGGGATATCGCCAAAATAAAATCAGTTTTCGGTTCTGATCGTGCGGAGGAATGGAAAAATGCGGTCCTTATTCTTAACAAGATCGAAGACCGGCAAGCCTCAGTACAGCATTTTCTACCCTTGGTTGGCAAGGATGGTTATCAGGCAAAATTCGCTTTTGTGAAGACAACTGATCTAAGAGAAAATGCTTACGATAGCATACAAAAATTTACGCACAGAGAGGCAAAGAGGCAACTGGAGCGGGCACGGTTAGGAAACAAATCCGCTGCGAGAACAGCCTATGTCATGTTTGAAGAACTTTGGAAATATTCCAGCGAATACCTGGATGGGCGAGACTTGCAGGAGGAATCAAGAGATTTGGGAGTAAGTCATATTCAGATCAAAGTCACGAATCAAACCAACGGTTACATCCCACCCAATACACTGGATCAGCTCGTAAAGGAAAATTTTGAGAATGAGTTCTGGATTAAATACCATTTTGATCGAAATTATGAATTGGCGGACCGGGAAATAATCATTGAGCTGACAGATCTGAGTATAGGTCCAGAGCGAATTCACGAAGTAACTCATGTCGACCGTCGGGAAATTGAAGATGGTTTTGAATATGTCCTGGATCACAATGGCAACGTTGCCAAAGACTCCCTGGGTAACGACATCAAGCGAATTTTGTACAGACCGATAAAAGCATGGGTTACGAAAACCAGACAACAGAAAGAAGCCATGGTCAGGGGTGAAATCATCAATAGAAATCTGGTGTCGGGGGAGGTAGAATATATGCCTTTTGATGCATCGTTAATCTTTGAACATCATTCAGGTCGCTATCGCGGAAACCGAAAGGCCTTGAGCACTGAGTCCCGGGAGCTAATTGGGATAGCCCCATTGCCCTTCCCCGACAACGAGCAGATGGTATATGATCTGATGATCTCCTTACGGCCCATAATCGGTAAGAAGCTTAAGAAGAATCATCTTCTGGTCTGATTGACTCTAAATAAAAAAAATCAACATCTATCCGGACATTTCACAGGGCTTAGGACACTAGTATATAGAAGCAACATAAATACATTCTCATACATCGT
>JABDLW010000384.1 GCA_013001805.1 Saprospiraceae bacterium
TCGTAAAGCAAAGCCCCTTTTTGCTCGTATAACCAGGCATTTAATAAATCAGACTGGTTTTTTGGATCACGGACAATTTTCAAACCGGCTGCAATAGCATCATCGGCTTTTTCCAGTTGATTAGAAATAATATAATGCTGTGCCAAATTGCGTAAACTTTCACCTGTGCGGACATGGGCAGTACCATATTGGCTGGAATTTATTTGAAAAGCTTTCTTATGCCACCTTTCAGCTTCAGCATACTGATTTAATTGATCATAACACTGACCAATTTGATGAAATAGTTGAGGTAGTTGAGGAAAGGACGGACCAAAATTTTGTTGAAAAATGTCCCTGGCTTTTAACAGATGGTCCAGGGCAAATTCATGGTTTTTAAGGTCAAGATACATGACACCCAGATCCCATTCGATGATGCCGATCGCTTCGTGCCCAGGTCCCAGAAACTTGGAGAAAATGGCTTCGGCAGCGTTTGAACTTTGCAAGGCCCCCTCCTGATCCAACTGGGCTACGTACACCGCAGACAAGTTGTTGTATCCCAAACCGATTTGCATTTCGGACCCTTGGTTCTTCTGCAGTAAGTTAATTCCTTTAGTGATTTCTGTAATGGCGCGATCATAATGACCCTTCCGATAGTAGGTAAACCCCAGATTATAGTAGCGGGGTCCGTTTTCCACATGCTCTTCGCCATAGATCTTCTTTGAAAGCATTAGGGCACTGGCGGCGTAATCCAGCGCCTGGTCAAATTCTTCCCGGTTACTGTACACATGACTGAGGTCAGCCATAGCTGCCATTTTCTCTTGATTGGCGGTATCGCCCAGAATGTCACAAATATTGAGCGCTATTTGATAATCTTCAATGGCCAGATCATAGTCGCCCTTTATGGCCCAATGGTATCTGGCTAAAAACTGATAGCATTCTGCAGCCTCACGGCTATTTTTCAATTGCTGGGTTTCCTCTATGAGCATAATTGCCGGGTCGATGATTTCTTTTATAGCCTCTCTACTAACAATCGATGTAAATTGGCTGGACCTGGCCATTTCAACCCGGCAACGCAGATAATTTTTATAAAACCCGGTAGTTAGGTAAGAATCACCCGCTTGTTCGTAAAGCAAATAGGCTTTATCAAAATTGCGATTTTCGGCTGCTGATTGGGCCTCTTTCCACAGTGAATCCGGAGGTTGAGCCACCAGAGCAGACGTACTTATTATCAGTGAAATCAGTAAAAGGATAATTTCATATCCGGATCGGACAATGGACTTTGATGCACAATTTCGCATCAAATAAAATTACTGTAATTCTTCGAGAATTGCCCTGGCGTCTTCCTGATAGGTCCCGGGAGTATTAGCAATCATTTCCAGGATTAGCCTGGCCCGTTCCTTATTATTGTTTCTCAGGTAAGCAAGGGCGACGTACCAACTTGCTGGGTCAACAAAACGCTCATCGGCGCTTGCACGCACTTTTTCCAAAGCGGAGATCGCCTTGGACCAGTCTTCGAGGTTCATTGCTACGATTCCCGAATAAAATTGAGGATAGACCTCTGACGGTTGTTCGATTACAAGTTGATCAAAAGCTTCCTCTGCCTCCTTCCAATCTTCCGATTGATAGGCAGTGAAGGCGGGAGAAGAATTGATTTGATCCCTTTGTGTGGGCTCGATGATATTAGGGAAATCCTCATAGTAGGTATAGTACAGTCGCTCATCCAGCGTCGTTTGGTTCATATAAAAATAGACTCCCAGTGTGCCGAGAACGATCGCAGCTGCACTAGCCCATCTCCAGAGCGCTCTGGGAGACAGTTGTCTGATATTGTCACCTGCATCCTGCACCTGGCTAAGTTTGTCTTTTAATTTCTCGTCAAAAGCAGCCCGGATACCGATCATGATGTCGCGTTGCAAGTCGATAGCTTCGGCCAACTCAGCATTAGCCTCCATTTCTTTCTCCAGCAACTCAGACTCCTCATGGGAAAGATTTCCCAAAAGATAGGCCCGAATTTGTTCATCCGAATAATCCATTTCTCCTCATTTACATTTTTAATTCCAGTTTTCCTTCAATTTAGCTATGCAACGTGATTTCTGAGTTTTGGCTACATTCTCGTTTTTATAAGACATTCGGGAGGCGATGACTTCCATAGAATAGCCTTGATAATAAAACATTCGTAAGATCGACAGACACGGTTCTTCCATATGCTGTATCATCGATCGAATTTTTTCCTGCCTTTCACTAAGACCCTCATTTTGACCTCTGATGATCAAAGTTTCGCTTTTAATTTGTGTTAAATCATCAACTGATATTTCGCGTTTTTTCTTTTTTAATTGATTTAAAATTTGATTCTTACCTATGGCAAATAGATAGGTCTTAATTGAACTTGTCAATTCAGTGATCCGGTCGTGCGCCACGTTAAAGCGGAAGGCCAGAATCGATTCCTGAAACGCATCACTCCCCATTTCCATATCGATGCCATAAATCTTGGCAGCCCATTGGATGAATTCACCACGCAATGTCCGGTAGAGATGGACGAGACCATCATCTTTTCCGTCTTTTATTGAATCAATAATCTTTTTGTCTGACCAATCCAATGAATATGGCTTTATAACCCTCAATCGGGAAAGGTAAACAAAAATACAGATCTTTTTTAGGTGGGTAAAGCTCAAGAGAGGAAAGGCTATTTAGTAGCAAAGATTCACGATTATTGTACTGTGAGCAGCATAGCCGTAAGTAAATAATCATTAGTTCTTAAAGAGTACACGTGTAGATGTCAAAAGGAGCAATAGGATTGAGCTCGAATTCTGCGTTTATTAGTCAGTGCCGGTTATTTGTGTTTGACTTTAACTGGTTTCTGCCATACTGCGCTCATGTCATAAGGTAACTGCCAGACGGTACCCTTTTTATCACCAAAATAAAGATGCGATTGGCTGAATGTATCCGGGTTTCCATCCGCCCAAAAGTACCTGAAGGGGTCTTCACCATCTACCACCCGCCGCACGTAATTGTGATTTAGCAAACTGCCCTGGGTGATGGTTCTTTTTTTCTTCCAGGATTTTCCTTTGTCTTTGCTGACCCATTGAGTGACCTCTCCTCCGCCACCGTGCTTCTGAGGTCCATCGGTAGTCGGTCCGATTACCGTCCATCCTTCGGCATTAATCCATAAACTGCCCATGTCGTAATTGTGATCTGAGGTGGTTACCAGCGATGTATTCC
>JABDLW010000424.1 GCA_013001805.1 Saprospiraceae bacterium
CGCGAGAGCATCCGGAAGGTGGCTCAACGGATGTGGGAGATGTCAGTTGGGTGGTGCCGCAGATCAGCTTATTGGTAACCACGGCACCAACCGGTACACCCTGGCATTCCTGGCCGGTGGTTGCTTGCGGCGGCATGTCAATCGGTCACAAAGGACTGATTTATGCCGCAAAAGCTCTGGCTCTTACCATGGTGGACTTATTTGAAAGCAAAGAATTAAGAATGGCGATGCGTGAGGAATTTGATAAGAAAAAGGGAGATTATATTTACAAGGCCTTGCTTCCGGAGGGGCCACCTCCGGTTCCGGAAGAATAGGTCAACCATCACTGATAGTTGCCAATGTGGCAAAAGACAAGAGCTAGGGAATATAAATTGTGACACCCGGAATCCGGCAGATTCAACTTTAGCCTGTTCTCCACTTGCCAAAGGACTCGCCAGGAAGTTTTTATGCTGAGGCGGTCCACAGGAAATATATCTTTTTGATCACCCAGCAAACTATCGCAAACTTTGTAACTTGAGATTGCATAAATTAAGCTAGAATCATGAGTCGTCTTATTAATTACCGGAGGGATTTCATAAAGCAGTCAGGATTGCTGTTTGCTACGGGAATATTACCCTATAATTATCTTAAGCAGCGGGGTCGAAGTCTGGGTGTCGCTCTGGTGGGACTGGGCTATTACAGTGGCGATTTGCTGGCTCCGGCACTGCAGGCAACTATGCATTGTCATTTGGCCGGTATCGTGACCGGAAGTCCTGATAAGATTCCGGTTTGGCAGAAGAAGTATGGGATACCCGACCGAAATGTATATAACTATGAAAACATGGATCAGATAGCTGATAATGATGCTATCGATGTCATCTATATCGTGCTGCCTACCGGTTTACATGCTGAGTATGCGATCAAAGCAGCTGCCATAGGCAAGCATGTGTGGTGTGAAAAACCCATGGCGCGGACTGCTGTAGAATGTCAGGCAATCATTGATGCATGCCGAAAAAATAAAGTAAAATTGTCGATTGGATACCGAATGCAGCATGAGCCCAACACCCAGACCGTGATCAAGTATGCTAAATCTAAACCCTATGGCAAAATCCTTGAAATTATGGCTGAAGCGGGATATCGTGAAGGTAGAACCGATCATTGGAAGCAGAATAAAGCATTAGGAGGAGGAGCCATGTACGATATGGGAGTTTACCCACTTAATGCGATCAGATATACCAGTGGTGAAGAACCGGTTGCAGTTACGGCACGGCACGAGACGACCCGGCCAGATATCTATCATGAAGTGGATGAAATCACTTATTTTGACCTTGAGTTTGCCAGCGGAGTGATGGGTAAGGGTAAGACGAGTTTTGCTGAAAGTATGAATCATCTCAAAGCGACCTGCGAGAATGGCTGGTATGAATTAAAACCCTTTCAGGCGTACAATGGTGTTAAAGGCATAACCAGTGATGGAATCAAGCTCAATGCGAGCATTGACAATCAACAGGCTAAACAAATGGATGATGATGCCCTTGCCATCATTAATGACACGGAAGTCCTGGTGCCGGGAGAGGACGGCAAACGTGACATTGCGATTGTTGAAGCCATTTATAAATCAGCAGCTGAGGGCAAGCGGGTAGACCTCACGTAAAACAATCTTTGAAATTCTAAAAATCAACTAGGAGTTTGCCCCGTCCATCTGGCAGGCCAAGCCGGACAGGCTGGAGGCGAAACAAGAACTACAAAATAATATTACATGTATTCTCCTTTAATAAGTACACGAACTATTATGACAAAGAAGCATATTTTATTTCTCCTGGTATGTGCCATGGCCCTGGCAGAGAAACTCCCGGCACAAAAGAATACGAAACCTTTATACACGGCCAATTTTGCCGTCCAGGCCTACACTTATCGCAATTATTTTCCTAAGGATGCTGTCGCAACGCTTGATACGATCCAGAAGCTGGGAGTGACTGAAATAGAAGGATCAGGAGGACGAATAAGTAACGATGATTTTCGGAAACTATGTGAGGACCGTGGAATCAGTATCCCTTCCACTGGCGCCAGTTACAAGGATTTGGTGGAAAACCCAATGACCGTGGTGGAACAGGCGAAGACACTCGGATCAAAGTTCGTGATGTGTGCATGGGTACCGCACGAGCGAGGTAATTTTACCATCGAAGATGCTAAACGTACCGTGGAGGACTTTAATGCTGCAGGAAAAATATTAAAAGAAAATGGACTCACATTTTGCTACCATGCCCATGGTTATGAATTTCAGCCGTATGGTAAGGGAACACTTCTCGACTACATCATTGAAAATACCGATCCCGAATATGTAAGCTTTGAAATGGATGTGTTCTGGGTGCATTTTGGAGGAGGTGATTGTGTCAAATTATTGAAGAAATATGGAGATCGCTGGAAATTAATTCATTTGAAGGACATGAAACCAGGTATTGCCAAAGATCTCACCGGAGGCACCGATGTAGAATATAATGTACCGCTCGGCACCGGCGAGGTGGACATTGAAGGCATTATTCGCCAGGCAAATAAAATTGGAATTAAGCATTTCTTTATTGAAGATGAAAGTAGTCAGGTGTTAAGCCAGGTGCCACAAAGTATTGCTTATTTGAAAAGTTTGACTCAGTAAGAAATACTTCGAGTGAATTGCTGATAAATATTTAGACTAGTCAAAGTATTTCTCCTGATTTTCGTTTTCCCGGAAAGCAATATCTATGAATGTTGCGCTGCAGCTTATATTTAAGAAACCGCCATTAACCTCTGAATTATGGAACGCAGAACATTTCTTCAAAATAGCCTGGCACTGCCATTTATTCCCCAAAGTTTCATCGGTCGGACATTTGTTGAACCGGATGAATTAGTGATAGAACGCGCAGTCGCCGGCCGACCGCATCAGGGGAAGGTTTTGGCAGCAATTCAACCCCACTCCGATGATGTGCCGATTTTTGCATCCGGTACGGTAGCCAAACTTATTGCCGAAGGATATAAGGGATATCTCATTCGAATGACCAATGATGATCATGCCGGCACGGGGAAAACGGTAGGGGAAGTGATCCTCAATAACGAAAATGATAATGAGGCTGTTGCAAGAACACTGGGTCTAGAGAAAACTTATGACTTGTATTACCGGAACCACCGAATGGACAATATCAGTCCCGTAGAAATTAGGTCCCGGCTCATTTTCTTAATCAGGCTCCTGAAAATCGACACAATTATTTCCTATGATCCCTGGGGGCACTATGAAGAAAATCCTGACCACTATGTCACAGCTAAAGCGGTGGAAGCTGCCCGGTGGATGGCCGGAGGCAGGCTTGATTATCCTGAGCATTTTGACGCCGGATTACAAGCCCATACCGTATCTGAAATGTATTACTTCGCGCGGGGTCCGCAACTTGTAAACCGGATTGTGGATATCAGCCAACATATAGAGGCTAAAATTGATACTAATTTGGTTAATGTTACTCAAGGGCCGGCAGGAAATACCGGTGCACAAGTTTTTAGGCAGCTGAAATCCGAGGGAAAACATCTCGATTTGCTGGGTAATAATGAAACCGAAGCAAAACGCAATTATATAAAACATGTCATGTTGGACATGGATTCCCAAAGGCTGAGAGGTATTCCCAGTGACAAAGAATTAGGAAATAAATTTGATCTGGAATGGGCCGAAGCTTTTCACTATGTAGGCCCTCAACCTTCAAATTTTGATAAATATGTGGAAGACAAGGCAAAGTAGTTGGTTGCACTAGTGTGCCCACTCCGAAAAGGTTACCAAATCAAAAATGGCTCTTTTGGC
>JABDLW010000430.1 GCA_013001805.1 Saprospiraceae bacterium
GGTATACCCCGTCTGAAATATATATCCATCCATCTTGTTGCAAAATACGGAGAATACTCCAAGTCTCTTGCACATTAAGCTGATACGTCGTGACAAATTTATTGAAATCAAAGACAAATGCCTGACCTTCTCCACTTCCCAAAGCTAATTTAAAATAGTTACCTAAGGCACGGTATACTCGCTTTATCTCGGGCATCGAAGGAAACTCCCGGTCGAATTGTCTTTCCATTCTAATCCGGTCCTGCTCATGAAACAAAACAATCGCGTAAGCGTCTTTTCCATCTCTTCCTGCACGACCCGCTTCTTGATAGTAAGATTCAAGGTTCTCTGGTAGATCATAGTGAATCACCATTCGAACATTTGACTTGTCTATTCCCATACCAAAGGCATTGGTTGCCACGATTATTTCCTTTTCACCCTGCATATAACTTTGCTCACGTTTTCTCCTTTCCTCCACTGGCAGGCCCGCATGATAATAGGTGGCTGCCAGCCCTCTCCGGGTCAGGATCTCGGCCAATTCTTGAGTTTGCCTCCGGTTTCTCACGTAGACTATGGCAGCACCCTGCATTTTTTGCAGCAGACTTATGCATTTTGCCTTTTTATCTTCTGGTTTCAGCACTCCAAATTTTAGGTTCGGCCGCAGAAATCCCGACTTAAAGATGGAAGGGTTTTCGAGATCTAACTTAGCTGCAATATCTTTTATGACAGGTTCAGTAGCAGTAGCGGTGAGTGCGATGATAGCAGCCTTGGGATGCCATTTCTTTAAGTCTGAAATCATCGTATATGAGGGTCTGAAATCATATCCCCACATGCTGATGCAATGGGCCTCATCAACCACTATCTGAGAGACAGGCATCCGCTGCAATGCTGGAATAAACGCTGAAGACTGGAGTCGTTCCGGGGAAATGTACAGCAATTTCAAGCCCCCAAACTGAGCCTTGCTTATTATCCTGTCCACTTCGCGTACATGCAAACCACTATGTATACAAGCAGCTTCAATTTGTCGCGATTTAAGTTGTGCAACCTGATCATTCATCAGAGCGATCAACGGCGATATCACCAAAGTCAGACCTTCCCGGATCAAAGCCGGAACCTGAAAGCAAATGCTTTTACCGCCCCCGGTGGGCATAAGGGCGATGATATCCTTATTAAGCAATACTTCATCGATAATCTGGGCCTGCAAAGGCCTGAAGGAGGAATACCCCCAATAGTTCTGAAGAACATTCAGTGGTGAAGGTGATGCCATACTACTTGCAATGGCACGAAGTTAGGAAAAGAAATCTTGAGAGGATTTGGATTTAAAAGGTCATTGGACAACCGCCATGGTTGCTAAATAGATCATAAAAATGATAGGAAATGGTTATTTGACCCACGAAGTACCAATCGTTAAATTTGGGATTTCCTCGTGCTGCACCACCGCGGTCTATTGGTTCCGTACCGGTGATTTCGAAATTACGATCGGCCACATTTGCCGCAAGAGTACCCCGATTCTGAGCCAGATCACGATAACTGGCATAGTTTCCGCTGACGTCGTCCAGATAATCGGTGAAGGTCAATCTGGGACCAAATTCAGCGGCAATTGTAAAGGATGAATTTAGTGCATATTTTATACCACCACCAAACGGAATAGTGAGAATATTCAAGCTGTAAAGCTGTTGATCATATCCATCCAGACCCTGGCCTTCGGTTCCCAAAGGCTGCAAGAAGATGGTTCTCCCTTGAAACACAGTAGTTGGATTATAATGCATATAAGCCAAGCCCGCATAAACATAGGGTGATAGTTTGCGATATCCGGCTGGGTCAAATCCGGGATAATTGTATTCTACTAACGCTGCCAACTCGCCAAAATTAGAACTAAAACTAAGATTCCGATCGGATCGTTGCGGACCATCAGCTGCTTCAATCTTGCCATAATTGAAGGACAATCGCGCCGCCCAGTGTTCATTAAAGTTCTGCCTAACAAACAAACCTACGGCAGGCTTGATAAGAGCAATTTTATCACCAAAGGCCTTTGGTGTCAAATCTCCTTCATATACTGAACCTCCAACCGCTATGCCTCCCTCAAAATATTGGCTATAACCGGGCAGTGATGAAAGCAGCAAACCTATCACAATCGAATATCGGAGCAATGCCTGTACCATTTTCGTCGTTAATCTCGTTAAACTTATACTAAAAACAGCCGGGAGTGGCGATAAGGCATTAATTTGCACAGCCTTATTCATCTATAGTCTCGTTATAGTTAAACAAATATTTAGCCAAATTATTTTCTAAAAGCAAAATTGCAAAATGAAATTCTTAAAAAACATCCTTCTGATATCTCTTTTTAGTTCGCTGTATATGTCTATATCGGCTCAAAGCTCGGTACCGGAGAATTGGTTTAACCTGGATCCCGAGCAAGATAACATAAACGGGGTAAGCACGGAACGTACTTACGAGGAGCTACTGAAAGGCAAGTCAGCTACTCCAGTCATTGTCGCGGTCATTGATGGAGGTGTCGATCCGCAACACGAAGACTTGAAGGATGTGATGTGGCAGAATCCTGGTGAAGTGCCGGGTAATGGAATTGACGATGATAAGAATGGCTACACGGATGATATTTATGGATGGAATTTTATCGGCGGGAAAGATGGTCAAAATGTTCATCACGATACTTACGAACTTACACGCATCGTGGGCGAGATGGAAAAGAAGTTTGCCGATACAAATCCGGCTTCTTTGTCGGGAAAGGAAAAGGATGAATATGCGAAATACCTGACTTATAAGAAAGATGTTGATCAGGAACTTGAAAAGGCAAATGCCCAGGTAGCGCAGTACGACCAGATACTTACCTACGTAAATTTTGCCATCAAAATGGCGAGAGAAGCCATTGGCGATGAACCCATAACTCAAGAAACGATCGATAATCTTGACGACACGAAATATGGTATGGTTAAATCTTTTTTTGACCAACTATTGCCGCAAATGGGTGAATTTGATGGAAATCTGGATGACCTGGAAGAGCTCATAGTTAAGGATTTACAGGAGGCACTGGATCATGAGAAAAACAAGGTAGATTACGGATACAATACCAAATACAATTCGCGGACGATTGTGAAGGAT
Source organism: Saprospiraceae bacterium (assembly GCA_013001805.1). Lineage (GTDB taxonomy): Bacteria > Bacteroidota > Bacteroidia > Chitinophagales > Saprospiraceae > JABDMH01. The sequence goes on from JABDLW010000430.1 coordinate 3,100, forward strand.
AATTATGGTAATAAGTCAGAACGTATTTATGGAAATCCCGATGTAAAAGGCCCGGATGCTTTTCACGGCACGCACGTTGCTGGCATTATCGCAGCGAACCGGAAAAATGATTTGGGCATCAAAGGTGTGGCCAATAATGTTCGTATCATGGCAGTTCGGGCTGTACCCGATGGTGATGAACGGGATAAGGACGTGGCAAATGCCATTAGATATGCCGTAGACAATGGAGCTGATATAATTAACATGAGTTTCGGCAAGGGCTTTTCACCGGAGGAGATCGAAGTGGAAAAAGCAATAAAGTATGCTGAGAAAAAAGATGTTTTGCTTGTACATGCATCCGGAAATGATGGTCAGGATAATGACAAAGAAAATAATTACCCCAATGCTACATATGACAAAAAAAGGGGACTTTTTGGCAAAAAACGTGCATCAAACTGGATCGAAGTTGGGGCACTAAACTGGAGAGGAGGTGAGGACATGGTAGCTGGTTTTAGCAACTATGGCAGAAAAAATGTGGATGTCTTTGCACCGGGACAAGAGATTTACTCAACTGCCCCTGATGGTGCCTACCAGGAAGCTTCCGGCACCAGTATGGCTAGCCCGGTCGTGGCTGGCGTCGCCGCTGTTCTGAAATCCTACTTTCCAACTTTGAAGGCCAAGCAAATCAAGGACATTCTCACCCAAAGCTCACGCCCTTATTTGGGCAAGGTGAGAAAACCAGGAACAGGAGAACTGGTACCTTTTAAGAGTCTATCCACGAGTGGAGGAGCCGTCAATCTCAAAAGTGCGGTAATGCAGGCGTTGATTACCACCGGGAATGCAACGGGTGCTGGAAATCAGAAAACGAAGGGACGAGCCTAACAGGTTGGATCCTGCCTGATTTCCATACTAGATGTTTGTATTTTGAATACAAGCATTCTCGTTGTTTCTGATTTTGTTGATCCCCTGCCAGGCCGGCTAGCGCAGACAGGACTGCCCGGCATGCTATAGCAGACGGGTCAGTCAGTTACAAGCCGTTATCTTCCCCGTCCGTACCGGTACGGGGCGGGCTTCGTCTCGCCGCATCACGAAATGACGATTTACGGCTTAAGCCATCTTACTTGAGCATTTAGACGCAATCCTGATGTTCCGCGAGCGTTCCTGCTTTTTTTCATAGGCCTATCCTGAATAATGCAAAGATTTGCACCTGAAGAAGTCAGGCGCTTAATAAATGTGCACTTCTTTTATGTATTCCTGACCCAGGGCTTCATTAAGTATTCGAATGATTTTATCCTTGCCCAGGCTTAGTTCGTGCTTAAGCGGAGCTGAATTAATGACCAAACTCAATACTCCTTCGCGAAATCGAATATCGGTTGTATGCTTCTCGATGCTGCCTCCAAAGTGCACTTTCCAGGATTCCTTGATGCGGATCAAAAGATATTTGTCTTTAATCTTTGGAGTATTGACCAACTGCATCAGTAGATCTTTTAAGCTCTGTTCATTTTTACTCATACGATCTAGGAGATCTCTATTTGCGTTGAAGGAATCGGATAATCTTCCAGAATAGATTGGATCCTGCTCAATTGCGTATCGGTGATAAATATCTGACCAAAAGTATCACTTAATATGATGCTCAGCAAATGTTTGACTCTATCTTGATCAAGCCGGTCAAAAATATCATCAAGCAGAAGGATTGGCATGTCTTCCAGATTACTATGCATATAGTCCAGCTGGGCAAGCTTAAGCGCAAAAACCAGGCTTTTCTTCTGACCTTGCGAGCCAAAAATTCGGGCATCTTTTTGATCAATTAGGCAATTGACTATGTCCCGGTGCACGCCATGATTTGTTCTTCCACTGGCAAGGTCACGATCGCGGTTGAGAAGAGATATGGAGGACATTGTCTCTCCGGTAAGTTGCGAGATATATTTCAGGATAACGGACTCTCTTCCATCACTAAGGATCTGATAATAGTGCCGAACCGCGACTTCCATGCGTTCAAAAAATCGTTTCCGACCCTGATAAATGCTTGCCGCCGGCTCATCCATGCTGCGATCATAGGAAAGTAGAAGATCGAGATCAATTTTTCTCTTCTCAGCTCCTTGCTTTAGCAGGAAGTTTCTCTGTTTGAGTATGCGATTATATTGTACAAGGTACCTCAGATAGTCCGGATCAATTTGTGACAAAGTAGCATCTGCCAATTTCCTCCTTTCGATATTAGATCCGTTCACCAGATTCAGATCATCGGGTGTAATCATCACGACCGGTATCAAACCAATATGTTCGATTGGCCTTGGTACCACTGACTGGTCCCGTTCAATGATCTTTTTCTTCCCTTTGGCCAGTTTCATAACCACACTCACATCTCCTTCCGGCTTACTCACAATCCCAGCTAATCGATAGAAATCAGATCCATCTTTAATCAACTGGCTGTCCGTAAAAGTATAGTTACTTTTGGTCATCGCCAGAACATAGATGGCGTCAAGCAGGTTGGTTTTACCCACTCCGTTCTTCCCATGAATGATATTCAGCCGGGGAGAAAAGTCAAAATGAGCTTTTGTATAACTCTTGAAATTCGCAAGTTCGATCTCCTTTATGTGCACTGGCCCCTACCCTATTTTAAATATCAAACTCAGACTCATGGTTCAAACTCACTCCTGGTCGCTGCAAGTTAGTGGAAACCATATATTCTTGATCAAGACTACAAAACCTGCTTCAATGCAAAGGCAAATTTCTCCAGATCTTCCATTCTGCCTGTACTTATCCGGCACCAATCAGTGAGGGGTGGAAATGGCCTGCCGATGTTTACATCTTTGGCGGACATTTTGTCAATTAATTCTCTGATTGGCTTTCCGGTATGAAAAAACACAAAATTAGTGTGTGATGGAACATATTTCAAGCCTAATTCGTCCAACACATTGTAGATGTATGCCTTTCCTTCGGCATTCTTCTTTAAACTAAATTTGTAAAAATCAGCATCTTGCAGCGCCGCTAATGCGGCATAAATTGCCAGCATATTTGTATTTGCCATGACATTGGGCCTGATCCGTGCGGCGATATCGGGTCTGGCAATCAGGTAGCCGATTCGTAACCCAGCCAATCCATAGACCTTAGAGAAAGTTCTCGAGACGATCACGTTTGCACCCTGTTTTACCAACTCAACCATGGATGGATAAGCACGTTCGGTGATAAAGTCGCCATAGGCTTCATCAGAAAACACCATCGTTCTTTCGGAAAGTGAAAGGCAAAAGTCTCGCACATTGTCTGCGGGTAAAATGGTTCCAGTTGGATTATTTGGATTACAAACGAAGACCAATTTGGTCTGGTGACTCACTCTCTTTTCCATCTCATCCAAATCGTGCTCCAGTTCGTCATTCAATGGCACCCGATTTATGTAGGCACCGAATTGTTCCGCATAAGACAACAGCGACAGGTAAGTGGGATCTGGACTAATTATCTCACCTCCATGTACTCCATAAGTCAAGCCGGTGGCCTTTAAACCTTCGGTTGACCCCCCGGTGACAACAATCTGATCTGATGTCACTCCCTCCTTGGCAGCCAGAGCTTCCATCAATTCCCGAACCTTTCCAAAAGGATACCGGCAGCCTTCCTCAAAACCAGCAATAATTGCTTGTCGCACTTTCTCTGATGGCCCAAACGGATTTTCGTTCGAGCTCAGTCGGGCCTTTTCCCCGGCATAACTTAGAAAACCAGAAGGCCCGTTTAGTTCAACCTGGGCTGCCAGAGGATTTACCAGTGCTGCCGACCCGGCTATACCAGCCATCCGCAACCAATTTCTTCTATTGATTTGATTCATCTTAGATGATGTTAAAATTCGATTAAACTACAAAAATATACATTGACTGCTCACCTGCCTGGCACTCAGCCAGCTCGGTTTCTAAAGGATCAAGTCAAAATAATGCCATGCCCAACAGGAATGTTGGCTGCTTACCCTATGACAGGTTTAAATAATATATGTCTAATGAACCTGTGTGATTTGTGATAAATGGTGAGCCATGATAAGTGATTCTGGCGATAAAGCGACAAAATGATTATCTTCAGGACAGTTTAAAAAGACTTTCGGGCAATAAGCTAATTGCCTACTTCAAACGTTCTACAAAATATCTTATATACCTGATACATCAATGCCTCTTAGCGTAGAACATAAGAATCCAATGACAGAGCGGCTTAGCAGCCGGTGGTACTCCTTTCAGGAGCAGGCTTGGAAAGTATATCCTTACTTTCGAAAATTCGGATTTTATCTCGACAGCATAACTTATGGCCGGGTAGCCAACACGAATACCTGGCGATTTAAAGCTCTTTACCGAAATTCCAAAAGAGTGGTCGATCTCTCTCTCATTACGGCAATTGACCAGGAGGGAGCTGTTTCATTATTCATTACAAAAGACCCGGAAAACAATAATAAGAGTGCTTCGATTAATTTGTATAAATACTTACGTAAAAATTTTAGTATGCTTAATCGAAAATCACTTTTTCTTAGCAGAAATTCCGGTGATTTTTCACATCGCCTTCAGAAGGTATTTAGATCGTATGCGCGCTTCAGTCAATTTTATATGGTGAGCATTCTCCGAGGCATCAAGTGGGATGACTGAGCCGGAAGAGTGAAAAACTCATCCGTAGCATCCTGGAAAACGCAGAGTTTTACTGCTGATTGAATCCATTCTTCGTTATGACTTACGGTAATTAATGAGATATTTGTGAGCGCGTGTAAAAATTGTCTCACATGAGTACAAGGCCAAATGTTAGCCTGCTGGTTTTGCTTCTTTGCAATTTCCTCATGCTGGACACAGCGCCTGTATTTTCACAAAAAATTGATGGGCTTAAGAGTCAACTTAATGAATCACATTCCGATACTACGCGGATCCGAATCTTATGCGATCTGGCTTTCGAATACAGTCGCATTGATATCGACAAAGGCCTGAGC